>CAMHCZ010000001.1 GCA_946183755.1 uncultured bacterium
AAACTTTACTATTATACAATATAGATAATTTGGACGGCAAAGATAAATATTTTTTACTTCATAACAATGTTTCTATCAACTTTTTTGCAAAAATGCGAACACGGCCGATTTTCACCACAGATATGCGACCCGTCGCAAGCCATTTAGTTTTCGCAAAACAACAGAAAAACACAACATGCACACATTAATATATATTATATACACTAACTTTGACGGACTAAACAAACAAGCTATTCAACATTTATGACAAAAGTGCTTTTCGTATGCTTGGGCAACATCTGCCGCTCCCCTATGGCGGAATGTGTGTTCAACACCGTACTCGAACGAAACAACGCAGAGACGCTCTGCAAAGTGGATTCTGCCGGCATACTCTCATATCACCAAGGAGAACAACCAGACCGCCGCATGAGAGAAATGGCGAAATCGCGCGGCTACACGCTTATTCACGAATCACGTCCTGTGAAGACTCAGGATTTCTTCGACTTCGACATAATAATAGGAATGGACGAGTCCAACATCGAGGATCTGAAAGACCGCGCCCCATCTGTGGAAGCGATGGACAAGATACACAGAATCTCGGAATTCTTCTCGCCAAGAGCGCCGTTCGACCACATCCCCGACCCATATTATGGCGGCACAGAAGGATTCAACACGACAGTGAATCTGCTGGAAGACGCTTGCGAGAATCTTTACGAATGGATAGCCAAAGGCAATAAATAAACAAAGGCGGATTTTTCATCCGCCTTTGTCATATTCTGATGTACAGAATCATCTTCTTTTCTTTTTGTCAAAAGAGCGTTTGGTATCATTACCAGTCCGAGAGGCTCTTTTCTGCTCTCTTCGCTCTTCCTTCTGCCTCGACAACTCCTTCATGCGCTTCTCCTCATTGATAAGGAAAGCGTTGAACTCCTTAGGCACAGGTGTCTCGAATCTGTGCTTCTCATGAGTTATAGGGTGGATGAACTCCAAAACCTTGGCATGGAGCGCAAGACGGTGGATTGGCGACGACGTCGCTCCGTACTTGGAGTCGCCGATTATCGGGCAGCCGATGTCCGACATGTGCACTCTGATCTGATTCTTGCGCCCCGTCTGCAAATTCAGTTTGAGAAGCGCATAATCGCCAGCCGTGCGCACAACACGATAATGTGTGACAGAGAGTTTTCCGTCGTTCTTTCCTCCTGAGTACATCACCTGCGCCCTGCTTTCGTGCAGATAGCTCTCTATCGTGTCCTCCTGCGGCTCAGGTATTCCCTCGGTTATTGCCATATAAGTGCGCTCGGTCACCATCTGTTTCCAGTTGTCTCTCATTATATGCTGAGCCTCGACAGTCTTGGCGAACATCATAACTCCCGATGTGGCCTTGTCTAAACGATGAACCGCATAGAGCTTGGCACCGACGTTCTTCTTCTCCAAGTACTGAAGAATGATGGAGAATGCCGACGGTCCTTCCTTGGTAGGCGAAGCAGAGACTGACAACAGTCCTTCCGACTTATCGACCACAATGACGTAATCGTCCTCGTACAAAAGGCGCAGCCTTGTGTTCTTGAGTTCGTAAGAGACCTTGCCTGTGTTTATCTGCACCGCATCGCCCTTCTTGAGCTGCGAGTCAAACTTGGTCTCAATCTTGGAATTGACACAAACCTGACCATTGCGAAGAAGGCTCTTAAGCGACGTTCTTGACATTCCGGCAAAGTGACGAGCCAGAAAATCCATCAGCAAGGACGGTTCTCTCACAGTCAAATTCGTCTGTTTCTGTCGTTTACTTGGAGCTGGCATTATGACTAGTGATTATCGTTTGTATTTCTTGGAACATAAGGTTTAGACTCTATGTTCTGTCGGCGGTTGTATGCTGGCTCGTCCTCAAGATGCTTAACGACTTCCTCGTCATCGGTTCTTGAGAGCAGGTCGCTCACCTTCTCGTTCTGCTCCTGCACGATAGTCTTGGTAGAGCCGTAGTACTGCGCGAACTTTTCCTTCTCTTCCTCAGGTTTCAGATGCGTGTTAATCGGTTCTTCCTGCTGCACAGGCTCCGGACGCACTATCTGAGCAACCTGTTCGAAAAGGTTGCGCTGCACCTTCTGTGGCTCAGGATGCTTTGGCGCCTCCATCTTAAGGTCGTCAACGTTAAATCCAGTCGCGATCAGAGTTATCTTGACCTCGCCAGACTCCAGTGTGTCGTCGAATGTCAATCCCCATATCACATCCACATTCTCGTTGCAAACGTCTTCCTCCATGAAGTCGTTGAGGTATGCGACCTCCTCCATCTTCACCTGCTGTTCATCGTTCTTAGTGTATATGACAAACAGCACATGCTTTGCTCCATGAATGTCGCTATCCTTAAGCAATGGAGAGTTTATCGCGTCCTTGATGGCGGCCTGGAGACGCTGTTCGCCCTTGCCGTAGCCCGAGTTCATGATAGCCACTCCACCGTCAGTCATCGTCGTGCGGACATCCTGGAAGTCCACGTTGATATGTCCATGCACAGTTATTATCTCAGAAATGCCCTTAACCGCGCTGAGCAACACGTCATCGGCCTTTGAGAATCCGTTTGAAATCTCAAGGTCGGAATGAATATCCCTCAGTCGCTCATTATTAATCACAAGCATCGCATCCACGCAGTCCTTCATATTCTCCACACCCTGGAGAGCCTGCGAGATTTTGCGTCTGCCCTCGAACAAGAAAGGCACCGTGACTACGCCGACTGTAAGAATATCACGATCCTTCGCCATCTTGGCTACTACAGGAGCGGCTCCAGTACCAGTTCCGCCGCCCATTCCGGCTGTGATGAAGACCATGCTTGTGTTAGGGCTTTCGAGCACGCCCTTTATTTCCTCCTCCGACTCCTTGGCTGCGGCATTAGCCTTTTCTGGCTTCGCACCAGCGCCAAGTCCCTTGCATGTCTCAGGACCCAGCAGGATTTTATTCTCGACAGCGACTTTGTCCAAAGCCTGTCTATCTGTATTCATAACGACGAAGTCGACTCCGGTGATACCTTTGTCTGCCATGTGAGCAACTGCGTTGCATCCACCGCCGCCCACACCGATAACCTTTATTATCGAAGACAATGCCGACGGGCCGTCAAATTTCACGATATTTTCCTCATCCATAATATTCTATGTTTAATTTGTTGTTATTTCAAGATAATATTTCATTTACTCACCAAAGCCGTCCTCTGTGTCGTTAAAAAAGAGATTTCCAACCTTACCGACCATACTGAAGATGCCCTTCCTGTTCTTTTTCTTCTTAGCGTGCGAATCATCCGGACGCACTGGAGTAGGAGGAATCACCTCGCCAGGAACGCCCTTGCTCACTGTGCAGTCTTCGCTCGCCCTGAGAACAAGACCATAAAGAACCGCATATTCCGGCCTTATGAAGTTCTCCGGAGTATCCTCTTTCAGCACATTGCTCCAATCGGCGTACCGCGCTTCCATGCCGGACTTGAACTCAACAAACTCGCGCAGTCCGTTAAGCTTGGAGCCACCGCCGGTGAGCACAATTCCGTTGCTGATTTTCTGGTAGCATCCAGATTTGTCTATCTCGCCGCAGACCTGGTCCATAATCTCATCGACTCTGGCATCGATGCGCTTGTTTAGGTCGTATGTGTCCAACTGGATAGACTCGTCGTCAGAATTGAGGTTTATGATCTGCGTCTTCTGGTCGCTGTGCACAGCTCCGTACTTAATCTTTATTCTCTCGGCCTGCATCTTAGTCAGTTTCAAAGCCGTCAAGTCATCTGTTATCGAGTTGGAGCCGAACGGTATCACGCCAACGTGTCTTACCTTGTTATCATAGAAAACCACAACCGATGTCGTGGAATGACCGAAGTCAACAACGGCACAGCCTATCTCACGGTCCTTGGGAGATGTCGCGCAATACGCCATTTCCAAAGGCGACACAAACAATCCAGCCGACTTGACCGACACTCTCGGAAGCGCGTCAGCCACCTTCATGTTCAAGCTCTGTGTGCCGTGTATGTTCAAGAATCTTGACACGATGTTCTTGCCCTCGTAGTCCAATGGCGTTTCGCAGTCCAAGCCATCAATCTTGAACTCAAGCTCCAGAGTCATGAACGACGAGAGGTTCTCGTCCATTATGTTTTTCTCAGCATCTTTCTTCATCTGGTCGATGAGTTCCCTGCTCAGCCTTGTGTTTTCAGGATATTCGAACGGCATTGTCAACACAGACGAAGTCATAGAAAAACCGCCAAAGCCGGAATAAGCCTTGTCTATCTTGAGGTTAGTCATAGCCTTGTTATTCTCAACCACCTTCACCAAGTTAGACACCTGCAGGGCCGCGCTCGAAGGGTTCATTATCGAGCCTCGCAGCACGCCCTTGGAGGCGACCTCATCAATAGAAAGGATTTCAATCCTTCCGCTGGCATCTTTCTTAGCAAGAATAGACCTGATTTTCGATGAGCCAAAATCTATGGCAAAATATAAATTACTGTCTGGCATATATAATTCTGTTTTTATTCTTCACTATTTTTTCTTTGTGCAAATCACTTGCTTCGCGAATTCCACGTTAACCGCAGAGTAGTCGCCCCAGCCGATTTTGCTCAGGCCTTTCACATAAAACGTCTTCAGCCTCTGCAGTTTCTCCTCGTATCCCTCCACTGTGCCGAAGACGATTTTGTGGTCGCCGAGCGTCGGTATTATCGTCAGCTTGTTGTCGTCGGAAATGACAATCTGCTGAATCTCAGCCGACCAGAACTCGTCGCGGCTCACGTACACCATAAAGTCCTTAAGCTCTGTGGTCACGAACTTTTTGTCGATGTGCCCTGTGACTATTGGGACGTAAGCATTATAATTCTCAGACAACGGGAACATTTTTCCCTCATTGTCAACATAATAGCTGTTATCATCGAGGATTCTCATTACAGGCAGTCTCTGCCATATCTTGACGCCCAAGTCGCCGCTTGGCAGATAATAGCACTCTGCTCTTCTGATTACGGAATCCTTCATCAGCAACACTTCGATGGCCTTTATGTCAATGTTTTTCTTCTTCTGACCAATCAGCTTTGGATACCTTTTCTTAATCAACGACACGACATCCGAATCGGAGACAAAACTCAGCTCGTTGGCGTCGGCTATCTCGACTTTTATGTCGCGGCAAGTCTTGTCCTCATCCTTGCCCGAATTCGCTATAGCCACATAGACAAAGAAGCCGACCGCCACTACGACCAACACACATATTCCAATATTTCTCCATTTAACACGTCGTGCCATCACACTAAATATCAATCGTTGTGTTTGTGCATAAACTCCACAATCTTAGGTATCTCCAAGTCAATATCGCCTGCGCCTAAGGTAAGAAGAATATCAAAGTCATGTTTCTCCAGCTCGCCGATAAGTTCCGCCTTCGTCACTGCGACCTTTTTCTTCGACGTCACTTTGTCAAGTATGATAGACGACGTAACGCCAGGTATAGGCTTCTCTCTTGCCGGATATATGTCCAGCAGCACGACATCGTCAACTATCGACAGCGCCTCGGCGAAATCCTCTGCGAGGTCTCTTGTCCTCGTATATAAATGCGGCTGGAACACCGCACATATCTTCAAGTCAGGATAAAGGAAGCGAACAGAGTCGAGTGTCGCTTTTATCTCGGCTGGGTGATGGGCGTAATCGTCGATGTAGCGAGTCTCACGTCCGTCTTTAACGTTATGATAGTGAGTCTCGAATCTGCGCTTTGTGCCTCTGAAGGTGCTCATTCCCAGTCTTATCTCCTCATGACGAGCGCCACAGAGCAGTGCTACAGCGATGGCAGCCACAGCGTCCTCGACGTTAATCAATATCGGCACACCGAGGTCAATGTCCTTTATCACGCCATAAGGGGTAACCATATTGAATCGGATTGTTCCGTTCATTTTCCTTATGAAAGTCGCATAGAAATCCGGACGCTTGCCTCCCATGACAGGACGGCCGCTGTAGGAATAAACCTTGACGCCCTTCTTGACCTGCGGCTTCACCTTGACTGTCCTTTTGAGCAGCAATGCTCCGCCTTCCTTTATGAGCGAAGTGAACTTGGCAAAGCTCTCCCTCACGCTCTTGACATCGCCGTAGATGTCCAGATGGTCGGCATCGGCGGAAGTTATCACGGCAATCTGAGGCTCAAGATTCAGGAACGACCTGTCATACTCATCAGCCTCGATGACCACACGGTCAGTCTTGTCGCTGAGCAGCAGGTTAGTGCCGAAGTTGAGCGATATGCCTCCGAGGAATGCGTTGCAGCCTTTGCTGGTCTGCTGCAGTATGTTGGCTATCATGTTGCAAGTCGTCGTCTTGCCATGAGTTCCAGCTACGCAAAGTCCCTTGTGCTCTCGTGTGATATTGCCAAGCAACTGCGCTCTTTTGAGCATCGTGAAGCCGTTATCCTTGAAATAACGGAACTCGGCATTCTCGGCAGGAATCGCTGGCGTGAACACAATCAGTGTCTCGTCGGACATCTTGAACTGCGACGGTATCTGGTCAACATCATCCTCATAATGTATCGCTATGCCCTCTGACTCCAGCTGCTTGCACAGTTCGCTGCGTGTCCTGTCGTAGCCAGCCACCTCGGCGCCTTTCGCATTATAGAAACGAGCCAACGCGCTCATGCCTATGCCGCCTATGCCAAGGAAGAAGTATCTCTTTTGCTTATTCTGGTCAGCCATTGCTTTATAATTGTCTTTTTTTGAGTTCTACTTTATAAGTTTTATCACCTCGTCAGCTATTCTGTTGGCAGAATCCTTCTCTGCCAATTTGCTGATATTCTCGCTCAGACTCTTGAGCTTAGCCTCGTCTCTGATGGTGAGCAAAGCTGTGTCCACAAGCTGCGCCACAGCGTCCTTGTCGTGTATCAGTATGGCTGCGTCCTTGGTGGATAGCGCAAGTGCGTTTTTCGTCTGGTGGTCCTCTGCCACATTAGGCGATGGCACCAGTATCACAGGCTTGCCCAGCAGACACAGCTCGGATATTGAGCTGGCTCCCGCTCTCGACACCACGAGATCGGCCACGGTGTAGGCATAATCCATTCTTGAAATAAAGTCAGTGACGACAACGCCTGAGTCCGCAGGCAGGTCCGAAGTTTTGGCTCTCATTTCGTCGATATATATCTTGCCTGTCTGCCACAGGACTTGCACATCCTGCTCAGCCGCAAGTTTTCTCACTCCAGCCAGCAAACTGTTGTTCACCGTTCTGGCGCCGAGGCTTCCGCCTATCACGACAATAGTCTTTTTGCTTGGGTCGAAGCCGAATTCCTTGTAGGCGAGTTCCTTGTCCACTTGCGCGCAAAGGTTCTGTCGCACTGGGTTTCCAGTCTTTATTATCTTATCAGCAGGGAAGAATCGCTCCATATTGTCATAAGCGACGCAAATCTTGCTGACCTTCTTAGCCAGCAGTTTGTTTGTCACGCCGGCATACGAATTCTGCTCCTGGATGAGTGAAGGCACGTTCAGCGACGAAGCCGCCCAAAGCGCCGCACCGCTCGCATAGCCGCCGACTCCGACAGCCACGTCAGGCTTGAACTCCTTGACTATGCTTCTCGCCATCAGCAGGCTCTTGAACAGGCGGAAAAGCACTTTGATGTTGGCGAGTTTGTTCGCTCTGTTGAAGCCTTGTATTGGCAGACCCTTAATCTTGTAGCCAGCCGCTGGCACTCTCTCCATCTCCATTCTGCCTTCAGCACCTACGAACAAGATTTCAGAATCAGGCATTTTCTCCTTCAACGCGTTGGCTATTGACACGGCTGGGAATATATGTCCGCCCGTGCCGCCTCCGCTGACAAGTATGTGGATATTCTTCTTCATATTATTAATCACTTAATGTTATATTTTCTTTTTCTTCGTTATTATCCTCGTCAGAAGACTCTTCTGTCGCGATTTCTCCTTCAGTTATCGGCGAATCAACGGGTGTTTCCACAGTCTCCTCCGCGTCATCAGACACAGCCACAGCCGCTTTGTTCTGCTGCTTAGACAGCACCGCAAGTCTCTCGATAACGCCTATCGCAAAGAGCGTTATGAATATGGATGTTCTACCACGCGAAATCAGTGGAAGCGGCTGACCTGTGACAGGTCCCAAGTGGACGGAAACTCCTGCGCTTATCAACGCCTGAATCGTGATAATTGTTCCCAGACCCAGCACAAGAAGCGATATGTATGGGTCTTTGGAGCGTTTGGCTATTATTCCGCACCGGAACAATAGAATCAGATACGCCAGCAGCACCAACGAGCCTATGAATAATCCGTACTCCTCTATTATGATAGCGAAAACGAAGTCGGCGAATATCTGAGGCAGCACATCTCTTTCCTTGCTGTTGCCGGGACCGAGCCCCACCATGCCGCTTCGCGATATGGCAATCTGTGAATGAACAACCTGCGATGTATAGTCGTTGTACGTGTACTTCGTGTTCTCGTCCTCAAGCATGAAGCTTATGGTTCTGTTATACCATGTCTCGCCGCGTGAGAAGAGGTGGTCGCCTGTGTCATGACCGTGCTTCAACGCAAGGCTGAACGCTCCACCGAGCACTACTGTCGCCACAACCATGAGCAACGCCGCCCTATTCCATATACCCGAAAGCCACAGCATCGACAGACACAACAGATATATGATGACGCCTGTGGACATGTTGGCCATAGTGATAGGCAGCGTGACAGCCATCATCACCAAAAGGAAAAGCACGAATCTTGTGTTTCTCACGAACTTCTCGTCGTTCAGATCCTTGTCCAAATGCTTGGCTATGAACCTCATCACACGGCTTTCCTCTGCCGGCACTGTCAGGTAATATGCAACGCTCGCCACAAGAGCAAGCTTGGCTATCTCTGACGGCTGGAACGTAAAGCCGAGTATCTGCACCCATCTCGAAGCCGAGTTCAATGTAGAAACGTTGATTATGCTTGACATGAACCCAGGAATCATGCCCGGGAATGTCATCGCAAGCAACAGGAACAGGGCAATGAACAAGAAGACGAACGTGCCTTTCTTTATCCACTTGAGCGGCAGCCTGTGATGAACGATTATCGCTATAATCAGTCCAAGCACAAGCGCTATGGCATGTCCCACGACCTCTCCGTTGACATCACCTGTCTTATTAACAAGCTGACTCGTAGCACTATAAGCCACCATGACTGAGAACGCGGATAATATCAGCGTCATCACCCAAAGTATTCTGTCGCCGTCGAAGAGGCGTTTCAAAAATGAAGTGCTACTTTCGCTCATAACTTCGTATTATAAATGTTTCACATAATCGCGGAACTGGTCGCCCCTGTCCTCGTAGCTCTTGAACAAGTCGAAGCTTGCGCAGCATGGCGACAGCAGAACCGTATCGCCTGGCTTGGCGAATGACTTGCAGAGGTCTATCGCCTCCTTCATCGACCTTGCATCGGCTATGTTAGGCACCACGCCGTCGAAGAACTTGTGCAGCTTACTGTTGTCCACACCCATGAACACCAGCGAATGCACCTTCTCCTTGACCAAAGGCAGTATCTCGTTATAGTCGTTGCCCTTGTCCTTGCCGCCGAGTATCAGCACCACAGGAGTAGTCATCGACTTGAGCGCGTACCAGCATGAGTTCACGTTGGTAGCCTTGGAGTCGTTGATATATCTCACGTTCGCCACTGTGGCTACATATTCTATTCTGTGCTCAACGCCCTTGAAGTCGGACAGCGCCTTTCTGATATTGTCCTTGCTCAGGTCCACAAGCTTGGCGCTCAGACCTGCCGCCATGGAGTTGAACTTGTTGTGGTCGCCAGGCAACGACAGTTCCTCGACTGGCATCACAAACTTGTCTTGATGCGCGTCGATGACAAGCTGCAGGTTGTCCACAAACGCCTTAACGCCGCTCTCCTTCTTCATTGAGAACGGATAACGAGTAGCCTTGATGGTGTCGCCCCTCTTAGCCAGCTCCTTCTCTATCACTGGGTCGTCGTTCCAATAAATGAACGCGTCGTCAGCAGTCTGGTTCTGTGTTATGCGGAATTTCGCGTCGATGTAGTTCTGGAACTCGTGGTCATATCTGTCGAGATGGTCAGGAGTTATGTTCAGAAGTATCGCGATGTCAGCTTTGAACTTGTACATATTGTCAAGCTGGAAGCTGGAAAGCTCAATGACGTAGTAGTCATACTCCTCCTCTGCCACCTGCAGAGCCAGCGACTTGCCCACGTTGCCTGCAAGTCCCACATTCAGTCCTGCCGATTTCAATATGTGGTAAGTCAGGAGTGTTGTTGTGGTCTTTCCGTTCGAGCCTGTGATGCATATCATCTTGGCGTTGGTGTATCTGCCTGCGAACTCGATTTCTGAAATGACCGGAATTGACTTCTCGTTGAGTTTCAGAATCAGAGGCGCATCGTTAGGTATGCCTGGGCTCTTTATCACCTCGACTCCAGAATCTTAGACTCGCTGTGGTGTCCTTCCTCCCACTCTATGCCGTGCGAGTTCAATATCTCCTTGTATTTGTCCTTGATAGACGAACTGTCCGACACAAACACGTCGAATCCTTTTTTCTGAGCAAGCACAGCCGCTCCTACTCCAGATTCTCCTGCTCCTAATACTGCTATTTGCTTTGCCATAATATCTTTTTGTTTTATGTTTAATTATCTCATCTTCAATGTAATCAGCGTCACTGCCGCCAGTATGAGTCCGATAATCCAGAAGCGGATAACAATCTTGGACTCTGGCAACGCCTGCTTAGGCAGCTGGAAGAGCGCCTTCACTGTTCCTGCCGGCTCCTGGAAGTGGTGGTGCAGAGGTGTCATCTTGAATATTCTCTTGCCCTCGCCGTATCTTTTCTTTGTGAATTTAAAATATCCTACCTGCATAATAACCGAAAGGCTCTCCACAAGGAAGATTCCGCACAAAATCGGTATAAGCAGCTCCTTGTGCAACGCTATGGCGAATACTGCGATTATGCCTCCCAAGGTCAAACTGCCGGTATCGCCCATGAATACTTGAGCCGGAAATGTGTTGTACCACAGGAATCCGATAGTCGCTCCGATGAACGTAGCCGCGAACACCGCCATTTCTCCAGAGCCCGGTATGTACATAATATTCAGATAGCCAGCGTAATTCACGTTACCCGACACATAGGCAAGGATACCGAGCGTCACACCCTGTATCGCCGACGAACCTGTTGCCAGACCGTCGAGACCGTCGGTCAGATTCGCGCCGTTGCTCACTGCCGTCACGATGAAGATTGTCACCAGAACGAACAGTATCCAACCAGCCGCCTGCTTATGCTCGCCGAGGAAATCGAACGCGTCGGCGTAGTCCAGATTGTTGTTCTTGAAGAATGGTATTGTCGTTGTAGTTGACTTCTGCGCCTTCTGCTCATACTTGACAACCTCCTCGTGTGTCACTGGGTCTGTCGATGAGCTCACATTCTCCCTTATCACCGCATCAGGCGAGAGATAGAGCGTCAGACCGACAATCAGTCCAAGACCAACCTGACCTATAACCTTCGTTCTGCCGTGCATGCCTTCCTTGTTGTGCTTGAAGACCTTGATGTAATCGTCGCAGAATCCGATGCAGCCCATCCACATTGTTGTTATTATCATCAGGATGATATACACGTTCTTAAGGTCAGCCAACAGGATGGTAGGCACGAGTATCGACAAGATTATGATAACGCCTCCCATTGTCGGAGTGCCCTTTTTGCTCATCTGTCCCTCGAGGCCGAGATTGCGGATGGTCTCGCCAATCTGCTTTCTCTGCAGATAGTGGATAAGACGGTTTCCGAACCATGTGGCTATGAACAAAGACAGAATAAACGCCAGCGCTGCACGGAATGATATGTAATGGAACATTCCCGCTCCCGGCACATCGTATTTGTCAAGAAATTCAAACAGGTAGTAAAGCATTGTTATATGATTTGTTTGTTATTATTCGTTGTTAAAAGCAAGCCTTTATCTCTTCGTGGTCATCAAAGTGATGTTTCACGTCGCCTATTATCTGGTAGTTCTCATGTCCCTTGCCGGCCACGAGTATCACGTCGCCCTTGTCCGCCATCATGCAGGCTGTCTTTATAGCCTGGCGGCGGTCCGCTATCACTATGACGTTCTTCATCTGCTCGTCGTTCAGTCCTGCGAGCATATCATCGATGATAGCCTGAGGGTCCTCTTTTCTCGGGTTGTCGGATGTTATAATCACCTTGTCCGACGCTCTGACAGCCGACTGCGCCATCATCGGTCTCTTGCCCTTGTCTCTGTTTCCGCCACAGCCCACGATAGAGATGAGCGTACCCTTCTCCCTACGGCTCTCGCGAAGCTCGTTTATTGTCGCCAGCACATTGTCCAGCGCGTCCGGAGTGTGCGCGTAGTCAACAATCGCAGTGTATCCCTTAGGCGCATGCAAAGTCTCGAAGCGTCCGCTCACCGCCTTCAGCGACGAAAGCACAGTCAGCGCCTGAAGGTGCTCCACGCCGAGTTCCACAGCCGCGCCATAGACAGCCAGCAGGTTATACACGTTGAAGCGTCCGATAAACGGAACATTCACTTCTGTGTCGTTGACAGAGATGAGCATTCCGTCGAAGCTCTCCTCAAGGATTTTTCCACGGAAATCCGCCATGGCTCTTGTGGAATATGTCATACGCTTCGCTGCTGTATTCTGCAGCATCACGAGTCCGTTTTTGTCGTCGATGTTTGTTATGGCGAATGCGCTTTTCTTAAGTCCGTCGAAGAATGCCTTCTTGGCAGCGAGGTAATTGTCGAATGTGCCGTGATAGTCGATGTGGTCTCTCGTGATGTTGGTGAACAATGCGCCATCGAAGTCAAGATAAGCGATTCTGTTTTGCACAACCGAGTGCGAACTGACCTCCATGAACACATACTCGCAACCTCTTTCCACCATTTTCGCCAGCAGTCCGTTCAGTTCCAGCGGGTCAGGCGTTGTGTGTGTAGCCTCGACAGCCTCATCGTCGATATAGTTTATCACTGTCGACAAAAGACCAGCCTTATGTCCAAGCTTCCTGAACATCTGATAGAGCAGTGTGGCGGTCGTAGTCTTTCCGTTCGTTCCGGTTACGCCTACCAAAGTCACTTTCTGTGAAGGATTGCCGAAATAGTCCGACGCGAGTCTCGCCAAAGCAATGCTCGAGTCCTTCACCAAAATAGCTGTCACGCTGCCGTCTATCTCACCGCCTCTCGAGGCGTCGTCATACACCACAGCCACAGCACCAGACTTCACTGCCGCGCCTATATAGTCATGGCCGTCGGAAGCCGTTCCTTTTATAGCAACGAACACACTGCCGTCGGTCACCTTGCGCGAGTCGAATTGTATGTCTTTTATGTCTGCATCCTTGCCTGAGCGAATAGATTCGTAATCAAGATTGCATATCAGTTCTGTCAGTTTCATTGTATTTCGATTTACTATTTTTATTTCAAATACACTGTGAGCACATCGCCTTTCTTGTATTCACCTCCAGCGTCATGCGACTGTTTGAACACCTTGCCTACTGGCGCTTCAGCTGGGGCGTCAGTGTTCAGATACGACACCTTAACTCTCATGCCGCATTTCTCCGCCAGATAAACCGCGTCCTTCAGTCCCATGCCTACTACGTTAGGAACTCGTCCGCCCTTCTCCGTCACCAAACGGAACATAGCCGAGTTCTTAGTTTTATCGTAAATTATGCTCACATACTTATCGTCATACCGGCTGTCGCTGCTCACGACATCCACCCCAAGCGCCGAGAGTATCGCGTTCGCATCAGCCTGTCTCACCGAAGGCACTTGAGGGAAGAACGTTCTTCTGTAAACCATGCCTATCGTGTCCCGGCCTCGGCTCGCTTCCAGCTGCTTGACATGGGCGAACTTCGCTCTCTCCACCTCGCCGAACGATTCCACAGGAAGGAACTGGATGGAAGCCATCACTCTCTCGGCTATCTCTTTGAACACCGTTCCTGCCATTCGTCCGCCCGAAGCCGCGCCCACCTTTGGGTTTCTCATATAAACAATGCAGGAATACTTCGGATTCTCGTATGGGAAATAACCACAGAACGATACCTGGTGCTTATATCCGATTTTGTCTTCACCATAATCATATCTCGCTGTTCCTGTCTTTCCGGCTATTCGCACATATTCCGACTGCACCGGCTTGGCTGTTCCATGCTCATCCTCCACCACTCCGAGTATCATCTTTCTTATCTCCTCAAGTGTCTTATCTGAGCAGATTTTCTCTTGCAGCACTTCGGTTCCGAATGTCTTCACCACTTCGCCATTATGCTCAATCTCGCTGACAAGATACGGTTTCACCATCTTTCCGTCATTGGCTATGGCATTATAGAATGTCAGCGTGTAGAGCAACGGCATCTTCACAGCGTATCCGTAAGCCATGGAAGCCACGTCGGTCGATGTCCAGTTCGGTCTGTCCTTCGGTCCGAGTATCTCTGGCTCGCCCATTCCCTCGAAACCAAAATTAAACTTCCTGCCTACTCCTATCTTATGAAGCATATCGACGAAATGCTGGGCTTTCTTCACATTATCATACTTGTCGTATATCATCTTGCCCATTCCCACGTTGCTCGACCTCACTATCGCCTGCGATACTGGTATCACGTGGTTGGCATTCTCGCCTGTGTTAAAGTCCTTTATGGTAATCTTAGAGTTCACTTCCCATATTCCATCGCCACAGTCCACCGAGTCCGTAGGCTTAACCGCGCCGTCCTCGAGAGCCGCCATCATCACCGGAACTTTGAATGTAGAGCCTGGTTCTGGAGCATATCTGAGTGCGATTGACTCGACCTCGCGATAAGTAGAGTCGGAGCGTCTTGTCAAGTTTACTATCGACTTGATTTTTCCTGTGCTCACCTCCATCATTATCACCGCGCCCTCGTCAGCGTCAAGAGCTGTCATCTGTCTTCTCAGAGCCTTCTCGCAGATATCCTGTATGTCCACGTTTAGAGTCGTCTTGACATCCGCTCCATTCTCTGCCGGCACATCCGCCCTCAATATCACGAGGCCTGCCACTTTCTCATTGTGTCCTCTTCCAGGAGTTCCCTTCAGGTAGCTGTCGAATGCTCGCTCCACACCATTCTGCGCACGTTCGTTCTGCGTGTTTCCGATTGTTATGGCGGCAAGCGAACCGAACGGCTTTATTCTCTTCACCTCCATCTGAGGCGTGAATCCGCTTTTGTATCTGCCAAGCCTGAACAACGGGAATTCCCTAACCACTTTGAACTCCGCATGAGAAATCACCCTGTTGTTAATCAGGAAGAACCTCTTCTTCTGCTGATAACCGCGTATGAGGCTGCGCTTATATTCCGCCTTTGACTTATCGCCGAAGAAACGCGAAAGACACAACGACAGCGAATCCACATTCTCATAAAAAATCTTGCCGCCATTGAGCCTAAGATTCTCAGCGCCGAAGTCCATCGCAAGCTTGTACTGAGGAATCGACGCCGCCAATATAGAGCCGTCGTCCGACAATATGTTTCCTCTGTTCGGCTCTATCACCCTCATTACATTTTCATGCCTGATAGAGTCGGACAGCGCGCTCCAGCGCTCCCTCTCGGTGTTCTGTATGCAGTATATCCTACGGACTATCAACAAAGCGAAGAGCGCCATAAGCACATACAAGCCTATAGCCCTCAACCAGATTTGTCTATGTTGATCTTCCCTTGTCATCTTTGCTATTTCGATATCATGAACGAGGCTGTGTGAGAAGCCTTAAGTTCCGGGTCATACTTGGCAACAGAGTCTTCCACAACCGACACTCTTTTCATCTGCGTCAATTCCGTAGATATGGACAGATACTCCGACCTCAAGTCATCAATCTCTATCGTGAGCAGTCTTTGCTGCTTTATGCTCATCTGGCTTTTATACCTGGAACCGATATAAACTAGCCCCAGTATCACGACGATAAATATTGTGCCGTACATTTTCCTCGCATATTTAAATGAAAGGAAATTGCCGTTCAGAATGGACTCCACGACACTGCCAACTATCTTTATCAATCCGACTATCTTCATAATGACTACAAGTTAGTTCTCTCGCCGAGCCTCAATTTCGCGCTTCTTGAGCGAGGATTAGCCTCAACCTCGTCCTCGTCAGCCACAATCGGCTTGTTGTTAATCGGCTTGAACACCGACAGGAGATTGCCGAACTGGTCTTTCTCGCACTCGCCCATCGTCTGACCGTTCCTCATATAGTTCTTTACCATCCTGTCCTCCAGCGAATGGTATGTTATAACCGACAGACGACCGCCAGGTCTTATCACACGCGAAGTCTGAGTCAGCATTTCGTTCAGCGCATCCATCTCGCCATTCACCTCTATCCTCAGCGACTGGAAGATTCTCGACAATTCCTTTTTGTCATTTGGCCGCACCTCTATCTGTCCGTCATTCTCCACGAACTGGATTCCCAACGCGACCAAGAACTGCTTCACCGTTTCCACAGGTGCGGCGCTCCTCGCCTTGATTATCTTGTGGGCAATATTATTCGCATTCTTCACCTCGCCGTAAACATACAGCAAGTCTCTGAGCTTCTCTTTTGTATATGTGTTTACGATTGCGCTGGCAGTCAGACGCGCTTCTCTGTTCATCCTCATGTCCAGCGGAGCGTCGAAACGGAAAGAGAAGCCACGGTCCGCCGTGTCAAAATCATGGAACGACACGCCAAGGTCGGCTATTATGCCGTCAACAAGCGGCACACCGTCAGTCAACTCCAGACCAGCCTTCACAAACTCGTATTTCAGGTTATTATACAAGTATCTGAAGTTCGCATGTATGAATGTGACACGATTGTCATCCGGCAGATTGACCATCGCCTCTGCGTCCTGGTCAAAAACAAAGAGCCTTCCTTTTTCAGAAAGTCTCCTTAGTATTTCCCTCGTGTGGCCGCCGCCGCCGAAAGTGACATCGACATAGATTCCGTCTGGCTTGATATTCAAACCATCAACGGACTCCTTCAGAAGCGCAGGTATGTGATACGGCTGTTCCGACATTTCTATTTACATTCAAAAGCCTAAACCTTCGTCAACACGTCTCGCCGACGACATTTTCTCTCTCAGCGTCTTGGCGAAATCCGCAGCATTCATCTTCGAGCTCTCAAACTCGTCCTTAGCCCACAGTGCGAATCTATCCACACTGCCGACAAACAACGCGTCGCTCTTCAAACCTATCTCGTCAAGATATTTTCTTGGTATCAGTATTCTTCCCTGAGAGTCAACCTCAACACATATCGCATCGGAAACAAACTGCATCAGTATCATCTGGTCGCGCGGGTCCCATTCGTTCAGGCTCGACCGGAGTGTCTGGACTTTGCTTTCCCACACCGAACGAGGATACATCATAAGACATTTATTGTCGGGGTCCTTGCGCACGACGATAGACAAGTCGCCGTCCAACTGCTTCCTGTAAGCAGCAGGAACGAACACGCGCCCCTTGTCGTCGGTCTTAGCCTCTATGTTTCCTATGAATATCATTAGCCTTGATTTTCTGTTACAAAATTACGACTTCAACACAAATCCCCACTTTAAACCACCAAATATATTTATCGACAAATATAAAAGGTTTTTCAATAAGTTATCAACAAAATATCGACAAAAATAAACAGAAAAACTCATTTATAGAATTATGAAATATAGAATGTTACAAAAAAGTTTATGACAATATGGCGCAAAGTGGTGATATATAACAGAAATCAGCAGAAAAACACCTCACCCACACACCATGTTTCAAGATTGCGATTTTTTAATACTTGACATTTAAGTCTTTTTTCAAGGTGGAAATGCGTACTTTTGCGCCGTAAAAAACATTTCAACAATATGGGAGCATATCCACTCATCGACATCGAATCCGTATTGGCAGAGAAACTGCCGAACAAGAAAATCCCGAAAGCCGCAATATGGCTTTTAAAAAAGATAATCCACCAGGACTGGATGAACGTGATGCTGAAGGACTACTACGGCGGCGCTGGCATCGAATTCGCCGAGGCCACGCTCAACTACCTAAAAGCGCACATAGAAAGCTACGGATTCGAGCGCATTGACCCGAACAAGAAATACATCTTCGTGAGCAACCACCCGCTCGGAGGACTCGACGGAGTGTCGCTTGCCACTGTGCTCGGCACAAAATTCAAGGACGTGAAGTTCCTCGTTAACGAACTGCTCAACTACTTAGTGCCGCTGCAGCCGCTCATAGTGCCGATAAAGGTCGGCGGCGGAATGCAGAAGAAGGAGCAAGCCGAAAGAATAGAAGAAACGCTGAACTCCGACCAGCAGCTCATAATCTTCCCTGCTGGTGCCTGCTCCAGATTCCAGGTCAAGCACGGAGTGAAAGACATGGAGTGGAAAAAGACCTTCATTGCGCAAGCCGTAAAGCACCAGAGAGACGTCATACCTATATATTTCAAGGGACACAACTCGTTCTTCTTCTACGCGCTTTCATTCATCAGGAAGCACCTCGGCATAAAGGTCAACATCGAGCTGCTTTTCTTGGTCGACGAGATGTACAAAAACCAAGGCTCGACATTCAAAGCCTACTTTGGCGAGCCGATACCATGGCAAACATTCGTAGGCAAGAACGCAAAAAAAGAAGCCAACCGCATCAAGGAATTCATCTACGAGAAGAAAGACAAATTAGCAAAATAAAAAAAGCCGGCGAGGAGAAATCCCCACCGGCTTCCTTTTTTTAGCCAAGCCTCGATGCTTATCTCACGACATCCTCGAATCTTCCCATCACCTTGTACAGGACTCCGTCGCTTGTAATCATCGGCTTATAGAGTGTTCCGTCATACTCCAGATAAGTCTTGTTGTTTATAACAACTGTGTTGACATCATACTCTGGCAACTCTGGAACGATAGCTCCCATCGGAGGTGCTACAACTTCGTATGTCAATGTCACTGGGTCGTAGTGGTAATAAGTTCCCAAAGAGTAGTAATATGCCAGACTGCCGATTCTGAAAGAGAAGTACGATGCAGGGATTGTTCTCACTCTGATGTATCTTGGAGCAGGCGCTATCACGTATCTGCCTCCCAGGAATCTGTAATACAAACCGTCGCGATAGTAGTAGTCAACACCTGAATGAACGATGTGCACATGTCTGTCGATTCTGTCAATGTGTCTTGGGTAGTGATGAGCCACTGTTCTTGCGTCAGATCTTGGGTAGCTCTTCACTCTGCGGTCCTTGTACTTAGGCATGTTGGCATCGTTTCTTGGCGCGTTGTTCACCACTGTGTTGTTTATCACAGTTGTGTTGCCTGAATTTCCGCCGCTGCTTCTGTACGAATTTCCGTTTCTTGAAGAAGTTCCGCTGCTAACGCTTGAACCCGAAGATGATCTTGGAGTGGCTGTTGTGACTGAGCTTCTTGACGAGCTGCCGGCACGAACCGAGCTTCCTGAATTACTACTGCCAGACGAACTTCTCAATGTAGAAGATGTCGAACTGTTTGAAGACCTAACGCTGGTGCCAGCGCTGTTTGAAGAGCTACTTCCACCACGTCCCTGAGCGAACACGCCTAATGAGAATGTCATTGTGGCGGTCAATAATGCGATTGTAAATTTAGTTTTCATAGCCGTATGTTTTAATAGTTAATAATCCGTTTTCAACTATGCATATACAAGCGCCGTGCCAAACTCGCGCAAGACATATTGTTTTTTTAGCATAAAACTATATCCGCACATCGTCAAGCCTATGCACCGACTGCACCGGCTTTATCTTAAGCAATTCATTTGTAAGCTCGTTCACAACTTCTATATTATGCACGAGCACTCTGATTTTACAATCGAACATTCCGTCGCGAGAGATTGAATGTATCTCATCGACATCGACATCGGAGTTAGTGAATGTGGACACAAGCTGCAGCAGCACGCCCATAACATCGACACCCTGGATTTGGAGTATGACAGGGAACGATGCGGAATTCATGCTCTTCCAGTCCGCCTGCACGATTCTCTCGCCGAAGTTCGCCTTCAGCTTGTTCGCCAACGGACAGTTACGCTTATGCAACGTCACAGAGCGTCCGCCCTCGTCGATGAACGCTATAACATCATCGCCCGGTATAGGCTTGCAGCAATCCGCCACTTGGTAAGGAACCTTGTTGAGTTTCTTGTCATCTATCAGGTGCAGGACCTTCTTCTTGTCTATGACAGGCAGATTCTCATCAACGCCTGCCGCTGTGGTATTGAAACCAGCCACCGACGGATCGAACTCCTCTGGGTGCATATTGGTCTCTGCTGTCGCTGTCGCATTAGCCACAGCTTCCGAATCAGCCAGCGAGCTCTGGAACTTGGCCTCCGGCTTCTTCTTCATCATCTTCAGCGGATTAGGCACCATCGCCGACAAATAGCCCATGATGCCCTTCTTCTTTTTCTTGTTTGTGAATATCTCATCTATGAGATTATCCAGCCTTATCACCTTGTTGCCAATCTCATAATAAAGGTCGTTTCTGAACCTCAGATTGAAATGGTTCATGACAAGCTGCAAAGCCTGGTCATCAAGAGTTATATTCTTGCTCTTGAAGAGTTCTTCCAGCGCTTCCTTGCCAACCGCCATCACAGCTCTGTCCTCTTTTCTGAAGTAAGCCTTGAGCTTGCTCTTGGCAGAGGCTGTAGTCGTGTAATCAAGCCACTCTCTCTTAGGCTTCTGTTTCTTCGAAGTCAGCACCTCCACCTGGTCGCCAGACTCAAGCTTATTCGACAGCGGCACCAGTTTATGGTTGACCTTGGCGCCGATGCACGTCAGACCGAGGTCAGAGTGCAGCATAAAGGCAAAGTCCAGTGCCGTCGCGCCTTGCGGCATTGTCTTTATATCTCCCTTAGGAGTAAAGACGAATATCTCGTTTGAGAAAAGGTTAAGTTTGAATGTATCAAGGAAATCCAGCGATGACGGCTCAGGATTATCAAGTATGTCCTTGATTGTCTTCAGCCACTTGTCAAGCTCGGTCTCGGTGCCTCCTGTGCCTTCCTTGTACTTCCAATGCGCCGATATTCCCTTCTCTGCGATTTCGTGCATTCTCTCCGACCTTATTTGCACCTCGACCCAATGACCGTCCGGACCCATAACTGTCGTGTGCAAAGCCTCGTAGCCATTTGCCTTAGGCGACGAAACCCAGTCTCGCAATCTATCTGGATGAGGACGATAGAGATTCGTTATCGCGGAATATATCATCCACGCCTGCGCTTTCTCGTCGATGTCATCCTTGCACTTGTATATTATCCTGACAGCCATTATGTCATATATCTCCTCGAAAGGCACATTCTTGGTCTGCATCTTGTGCCATATAGAATAGACTGTCTTTATTCTTTGCTGCACTTGATACTCATAGCCCTTTTCGTCCAAGGCTTTTTTTATCGGGTCGATAAAACATCCGAAGAGGTCATCTCTTTGCTTAGAGCCCGCCAGCAGTCTATTCTGTATATCGCTGTAAATCTTAGGATTCTGATATTTAAAAGCGAGTTCCTCGAGTTCCGACTTTATTCTGAACAATCCAAGTCTGTGAGCGAATGGCGCATACAGGTACAGCGTCTCGCCAGCGATTTTCAGCTGTTTGTTCTCCGGCATCGAAGACAACGTCCGCATGTTATGAAGACGGTCCGCTATCTTTATCATTATCACCCTAATATCCTCGGATATAGTAAGAAGCAGTTTCCTGAAGTTCTCAGCCTGCGACGAGGCATGAGTGCCGAACACGCCTCCAGAAATCTTCGTGAGTCCGTCAACAATCTTAGCAATTCTCTCGCCGAAGATATTCTGCAAATCCTCCACCGTATAGTCGGTATCCTCGACCACATCGTGCAGCAACGCCGCGCATATAGAAGTCGTGCCAAGGCCTATCTCCTTGACGACAATTCTCGCCACAGCCAAAGGATGAAGCATATACGGCTCGCCAGAACGCCTCCTGACGCCAGCATGCGCCTTGTTGGCGAACTGGAACGCCTTATCCACCAGGTCATAATTCAGATTATGCCCCGAATTTCTATAATCCTCAAGCAGCAAGTCATAGTCATGCTGAATCATCTGTCTGTCCGCCAGTTCCTGCTCTTCTGCTGTTATCGGCGGCATATTCGTTTTGTCATTCATAGCTCCTACCTTTTTTATATAACGTGGATTTCATCATCAAATATAATATAATGAAGCATGCTAATCAAACACCTTCGCATTGTTTTCTGTGAGTTGCAGCATCTTGTCATACTCCTCGGGCGAGAGGTCCGCGTAATAATAGTTCTGCGGATTCACAGGCGAGCCGTTCACATGCACCTCGTAATGCAGATGCGAGCCTGTCGACTTACCTGTCGAGCCGACAAAGCCTATAACATCGCCTCTCCTCACCTCCTGCCCTGCCCTGACATTGAAGTCATTCATGTGGGCGTACAACGTCTCATAGCCGTAGCCATGGCTTATGATAACACACTTGCCATAACCTTGCTTCCATTCTGCCAGCGTGACCTTGCCGTCTCCAGTGGCGAAAATCTTCGTTCCGGTCGGAGCGGCGAAGTCCATTCCTGCGTGAAACTTCAGCGTATGATACACAGGGTCCACCCTTCGCCCATAACCAGAAGCCATATATTTAAGGTCCTTGTTAAAGACCGGCTGTATGGCTGGTATATGCTCAAGCCTCTCCTTGTTGTTCTTGCTCAGTTCTATCACCTCGTCGTACGACCTGGACTGAGCATACGTCATGCGCCTCACCTCATCGACTCTCTTCGTCGCAGCCTTCACTAAGTCCGCGTTACTCAAGTCGTCCAGATACTCGTACCTCGAACTCACATAGTCGCCCTTCCTCACACTTGACGATATTGGCTGACCGCCAAGAATCACCCTATATATATTGTCATCTCTCTGCTGAAGGTCCTCCAGCACTCCCTGCACCTCGTCAAGTCTTTTGTCCAAAAGCTTATATTGCGAGGTCAGGCGCTTGTTCTCCTCCCTCAGGCGTTTCTCGTACGGAGACGAGATGAAAAAGGCGAAGATGAAGAAGAAACATACGCCGAGCGAGAATGAAGACAGCACATGAAGCAGCACCTTCTTCACTTTCTGCCAAGTGGATACTTTAATCCTTTCATAAGACAGAGTTTTAGGATTAAAGTGATATTTTGCTTTAGACATTTTTCCTTTGTAAAACGTATAATTTCCAAAAATAGGAAAAATGATGTAATTTTGCAATCCCTGAGCGAGTTATGAGCCAAGCGATTCATCTTCGCGCAACACGCGCCCACAACCGCCAGTAAACAAACATAACCAAAAACCTATGACTGCTAAAGAAATAAGAAAGTCCTTTCTGGACTTCTTCGCCAGCAAAGAGCACCACATCGTGCCTTCTGCTCCTATGGTTGTAAAAAACGACCCTACACTCATGTTCACCAACGCTGGTATGAACCAGTTCAAGGACATCTTCCTGGGCAACGCCCCTCGCAAGTATCCAAGAGTGGCGGACTCACAGAAATGCCTTCGCGTGAGCGGAAAGCACAACGACCTTGAGGAAGTCGGACACGACACATACCACCACACCATGTTCGAGATGCTCGGCAACTGGTCGTTCGGCGATTATTTCAAGAAAGAGGCTATCTCATGGGCATGGGAATACCTGACAGAAGTGCTGAAGCTCGACAAGAGCAGACTGTACGCCACTGTATTCGAGGGCGACAAGGCCGAAGGACTCGAGAGAGACAACGAGGCTGCCGAGTTCTGGGGACAGTATCTGCCAGAAAACAGAATCATAAACGGGAACAAGCATGACAACTTCTGGGAGATGGGCGACATGGGACCATGCGGACCATGCTCCGAGATACACATCGACCTGAGAGACGAAGCCGAGAGAGCCAAGACTCCAGGAGAGCAGCTCGTGAACAAAGACAACCCACAAGTTGTGGAGATATGGAACCTCGTATTCATGCAGTTCAACCGCAAGGCCGACGGCAAACTCGAACCGCTGCCTGCAAAATGTGTTGACACCGGCATGGGATTCGAGCGCCTCTGCATGGCAATACAAGGCAAGCAGTCGAACTACGACACTGACGTGTTCCAGCCGCTCATCAGCAAGATTGGCGAGCTGTCCAACTGCAAGTACAAGGACGACGCCAAGAAGGACATCGCCATGAGAGTTGTGGCCGACCACATAAGAACAATCGCGTTCTCAATCACTGACGGACAGCTGCCAAGCAACGCCAAGGCAGGATACGTAATCAGAAGAATCCTCCGCCGTGCCGTGAGATACGCATACACATTCCTCGGCCAGAAAGAGCCATTCCTCTGCAAGCTGCTCCCTACACTGATAGAGTCGATGGGCGAGGCTTATCCAGAGCTGGAGGCACAGAAGACACTGGTAGAGAAAGTCATAAAAGAAGAAGAGGAGTCATTCCTCCGCACATTGGAGACCGGCATCAAGCTGCTGGACGGCGTGATGGCAGAAGCCAAGAAGAACGGCAAGACTGAAATCAGCGGAAAAGACTCGTTCACACTCTACGACACATACGGATTCCCACTCGACCTCACCGAGCTCATACTCAAAGAGAACGGACTGACAACCAACGAGGAAGAATTCAACGCAGAAATGGCGAAGCAGAAGGAAAGAGCACGCAACGCCGCTGCTGTCGAGACTGGAGACTGGATTTCGATAAAGCCAGGCGAGAGCCAATTCGTGGGATA
The DNA here is from genome assembly GCA_946183755.1 of uncultured bacterium. Classification (GTDB taxonomy): domain Bacteria; phylum Bacteroidota; class Bacteroidia; order Bacteroidales; family Paludibacteraceae; genus UBA4363. The sequence continues at coordinate 24,548 of CAMHCZ010000001.1, forward strand.
CGACACTCTGGAAGCCGACACCGAAATCCTGAGATACCGCAAGGTGAAGCAGAAAAACGAGGAGATGTACCAGCTTGTCCTCAATCCTACACCATTCTATGGAGAAATGGGAGGACAGTGCGGCGACAGCGGAGTCATTGAGTGCGACGGCGAAGTTGTCAAAATCATCGACACAAAGAAGGAGAACGGACTGAGCATACACATATGCAAAAACCTGCCAAAAGACGTGACTGCGTCGTTCAAGGCTAAAGTTGACGCGAACAGACGCCAGAACATAGAAAACAACCACACAGCCACACACCTTATAGACTATGCTCTGCGCGAAGTGCTCGGCACACACGTTGAGCAGAAGGGTTCGCTCGTGACTCCAGATTACCTGCGCTTCGACTTCTCGCACTTCCAGAAAGTGACCGACGAGGAGCTCAGAAAGGCAGAACAGCTGGCAAACAGGCTTGTACGTCAGAACATCATCCTCGAGGAAGAGCGCGAAATGCCTATCGACGAGGCAAGAAAGCTCGGAGCAATGGCGCTTTTCGGCGAGAAGTACGGCGAGAAAGTGCGTGTCGTAAAGTTCGGACCAAGCATTGAGCTTTGCGGTGGAACACACACCAAGAGAACCGGCTCTATAGGAATGATAAAGATAACAGCAGAGGCTTCTGTAGCTGCAGGAGTGCGCAGAATCGAGGCTCTGACTGGCGAGAAAGCCGAAGAGTACTTCGACATGCAGCAGGACATCCTCAACGGAATAAAGAGCCTGTTCAACAACGCGCCAAACCTCGTAGCCACAATAACCAAGGAGGTTTCCGAGAACGCCGAACTGAAGAAGAAAGTCGAGGCATTCACACAGGAGAAGATTTCAATCATGGCAGAGAAGTTCGCAAACAACGCAATCGACGTGAATGGAACAAAAGTGGTGAAAATCTCTCGCATAGCCGACTTGAACGTAGAGATGGCAAGAGGCATATCATCAATACTCAGAAACAAATTTGCCGAAGAAAAGTTCATGTTCGTTGCCGGACTGATAAACAACAACAAGCCAATGCTCTTAATCATGATAAGCAAACCGCTTGTTGACGCAGGACTGAATGCGACAAATATTGTGAAAGAAGCAGCCAAGGAAATCGGAGGAAACGGAGGTGGACAGCCGTTCCTGGCAACTGCCGGCGGAAGCAAAGCCGAAGGCATCGACAAGGCTATAGAAGTAGCCGTGAATGCAGTAAGATAAAAGCGGCACCGCTCAACATAACAGATAAGCAGGATCAAACATTTGATTCTGCTTATTTTTTTCGCCAGTGGAATTTATGCAACAACTTCAAATTTGTACTCATTACATATTTGTAATTTAAAAATTATGCATATCTTTGTCACAAGAGAGTATTTAACACAAAGCGAGACAAAATGAGCGCAGCTGCAGAAAGACTGAAAGAATACGGCATTAAACCTTCTGTGCAGAGAGTGGCGATTATGGAATATCTATTAAACCACAAGACCCACCCTACAGTGGACATGATACACCACGAACTGTCAGAGAAGATAGAGACGCTATCAAAAACAACGGTCTATAACACGCTGAAACTATTTGCTGAGGCTGGCGCGATATTAACACTCAACATCGACGAGAATACGACAAGATACGACGGCGACACGAGTCACCACGCCCACTTCAAGTGCATGTGCTGCGGAGACATCTACGACATGACGCCAAGCGACCAAGACTGGGACAAAATCGGATTCAAGAACGGCGATGGCTTCAAAATAACAGAAGAAGAATTGTATTTAAAGGGATATTGCCCGAAATGCAACAAACAATAGAAACCAATATTTTATCAACTAAAACCAATCAACTATGAAAAAGAAATTCATCTGCACAGTATGCGGCTATGTACACGAAGGCGACAGCGCACCAGAAAAATGCCCACAATGCGGCGTGCCAGCGTCTAAGTTCAAAGAAGTAGAAGAGAACGGCGGTCTGAACTTTGTGACTGAGCACGAGCTCGGAGTAGCAAAGGGATGCAGCGAAGAAATGATCAAGGATCTGAATGCGCATTTCAATGGCGAGTGCTCGGAAGTGGGCATGTACTTGGCGATGAGCCGACAGGCCGACAGAGAAGGCTATCCAGAGATTGCCGAGGCTTTCAAGCGCTACGCATGGGAAGAGGCTGAGCACGCAGCAAAGTTCGCAGAACTGCTCGGCGACATCGTTTGGGACACTAAGACAAACCTCGAGAAGAGAATGATGGCTGAGTCAGGCGCATGCGAGGACAAAATGCGCATCGCTAAGAACGCGAAGGCTCAGAACCTCGACGCTATCCACGACACAGTGCATGAGATGGCTAAGGACGAGGCTCGTCACGGCAAGGGTTTCGAAGGACTCTTCAACAGATACTTCAAGAAATAATACCTTTTGAACATAAATAAAGAAAAGCGGTTCCGAGCAAATTCGGAACCGCTTTTTGTCACTTAATCAGAAGCCCGGAAAGCATTCGTCCGGAATCAACGCCTTGCCGTCTTGCAGAAAAGAACAAATCCGCATCTCTGAATGTGCAATGCTCAGACACAAAGACTTCGCGCAGCCCTTCATCCTCCAGCTCCTTTCTGACAATCTCGCGGATATTCATGAAGCATTTCTCGCTGTCTGACTTGTCATCCGCAAAGAACGAAGCAAACGACGGATTCCTCTCCACGAAACGCTCTCTCATATCCACGCCCACCTGATAGTTGTTCTGGCTTATGCACGGGCCAACAACCGAGACAATATCTGAAACGTCGCAACCGTACTTTTCCTTCATCACAGCCACTGCCTTGGACGAGATGTTGAGCAAAGTGCCACGCCATCCGGAATGAACGGCAGCAACCACACGTCGCTTCTTGTCGTAGAGCAGGACAGGAACGCAGTCTGCCGTCGTGACAGCCACGCACACGCCTCTAAGCGACGTCACCAGTCCGTCGCAGCCGTCAAGCTGCTCACGGACCTCACCTTCCGTCTTCCCAAGCACATCCTCGTCTATGCAGACTATTCTGTCGCCATGAGTCTGATGGGCGTTGAACAACCGTGACTTGTCTATGCCGAGTTCCTTACAGAGAATCTCACGATTGGCTCTTATATTATCCTGGTCATCGTCGGTATAAACGCCTACATTGAAAGAGGAATACCTCTCGTCGGTACTGACTCCACCAGCACGTGTTGTCGTGAAGCCAAGAATATCCTTATATGGTTCAAAATGCGAATACGTTATAATCATCTTTAAGCTTTATACAAATAAAGAACGCAAGCCCGTAAGACTTGCGTTCTTCTATGACATATTCATTATTACTTTATAGTCTCCAAGAAACGTGTTATAAGACTCTGCATCTCAGCAAATCTCGTATAAGGCAGCATCTGAGGAGTGTCCTTCATGTTCTTGTAGTCAAAGCTTCCGCCGACAGAATAGATGAAGAAACTTGGTATCTCCAGCTCATGGAACAAATACGACTCGCTCTGCTTGGCGTTTCTCTTCAGGTCAACCTCAGGAACGAACTTATAGTCGTGAGCTAACTTCACCATCCTCTGCATAAGTTCCTGATAGTTATTGCCGTTCACCACCTTAATGCCGGAGCTTCCGTTGCCCATGAGGTCAAAGTCAAGGACAAGCTGCACGTTCTTCAGCTTCACCGGCGGATACTTTATCAAGGTCTTACCACCAGCCATGTCAAGCTCATGACCCGAGAACGCTATGTAAACCATAGTGTACTTAGGCTTGATCGTGTGGAAATGCTTAGCCAGCTGAAGCATCATGGCTACACCGCTGGCACTGCAGTTCGCTCCTGGATAGACAGCCTCGCCCATAGTGCCGAGGTGGTCGTAGTGGCACGAAATCACGATGAAAGAATCCTTATAAACCGTTCCTGGCTCAACAGCCACAACATTGTATGTCGTTGTCTGAGGCACGAAAGCCGCATCGGCCTGCACCTTGACCTTCCTTATCGACTCGATGTCCTGAGGAGTACCCACATAGAACACAGGACGCATGCCCTGATGATCCGATGTTGACCAAATCATCTTTGAATAGCGCACTGTATCATATATGATAACACCTTTAACTTGAATCTGCGCGTCAGTCTTGAACTGCTCCACCAGCTGGTCTATCTTGTAAGCCACATTGCGTGTCTCGCCTTCATAATTAGTGTTGTCCACAATTATGAAATTGCCTCTCGCGTCACGAATCTTGTTCATACGCGTCATAGCGTCGTTGAGTTCAGCGCGTGTTATGACGACAGCATCGTAGCTGCCGCTCACAGAAGGGCTCGAAGGGTCAATCATAAAGTCGGTTCCAGCCACAAGATAGTTGCTGTTAAGCTGCAGTGTCATTCTGTTAGGGAACGTGTTAGCAGACACGTAGAGTGGCTGCATGTATGAAGAGCCGACCGGATTAATGCCGATTTCCTTGAACTGGCTAACGATATAGTCAGCCGCCGCTTTGTTGCCGCCTTTGCCGTATCCACGACCGTTCATTGCGTAGGCGCAAAGGTTCTGGGTAATCTCGTTCGCGTAGTCCACCTCGTCGGACGGTTTTGGCGCAAGGCTGTCGGCATAGACATCCTGCGCAGAAGCCGACATAGGCAGCGCGAGAATCGCCAGCAATAAAATAAACAAATTCCTCATAGTATTAGTTTTAAAGGTTCAACCAAGTGGTTCACACATTAGTCGGTACGAACCACGAGATACTTAGAGATGCTCCAGAACTGCTTGTAGTCCTTTATGTAAAGAGTCTTGTTGCCGTTCTCGTCCTTCAGCTCATAAGACTTGTCAGGGTGCGAAGTAAGGATTCTCGCCTTCTTGCTGTACAAAGGAATCTTTGTTGTTGTTCTGATGTCAACCTTCACAAAGTAATCCTTGTTGAAGTCCTTTTGAAGAATCTGAGAGCGCTTGAAAACACCTTCCTTTGTGATGATGCGCTGTGCCTTGAGTTCCTTGTTAGAACCGAACACGTAGTAAGCCGACGACATCTCGTCCTCCTGCTGAGCGATCAGGGCAGTCTTCTGGATGTTCTCCTCAGTGAGTTTAGTTACCGCAGAGTCGAGTTGGAAGATTCTCTCGTCCTTCTGGCGCAAAACGTCAGCCAAAGAGTCCATAGAGAATGCTCTTGCCTCGAGCTGCTGCTGCAGTCTTGTTATAGTCTCCTGCAACTCCTTGTTCTGATTACCGCTCTTCTTAGCCATCTGCTGCAGCTGAGCGATTTTCTGTCTGTTCTTCTGCAGCGCCTCAGCCATGAGCTTCAGGTTCTTGTTGATTCTCTGAGCCGCGTCGTACTTGATGTTCTCGTCGGCAGCATCAGCGTTAATGAGCGACTCTGAAGCCGCGATAGCCTGGAAGTTGTCAGAGATTTCGTTCAGTGCCTGAAGGTAGTTGGACATTTCCTTATCCTTGCTGGCATTGACAGCCTCCAAAGAATCGTTGATAGCCTGCAGGTCTTTGTATTCCTGTGAATCCTTAACACACGATGATAATAACACTGCTGCAAGCGAAGTTGCAATGATCAAAGTCTTTTTCATTTGATTTCTTATTTTATTCGTTATTCTGTTTTCAATTTCCTTGTAGGGAATCTGGGTTATATAAATGTACAAAGATACATAAAAATACACACTATGTACCAACACCTTGCATTTCAAGCGAGCCGGCTCATATAGAATCCAGGCCTTTGAAGACGAGGTATGGGTCATAAGTCGCCATGCACTGCACATCGGACGAGAGGTCGAGACCATCGCCGCCAGTTACAAAAACATGCAGGTCGGCATAGGCTTCGGACAGTTTATTCACGAAGCCGGCCATCTCCATGCGAGCGCCATTCACCGCGCCTGACATCAGATTGCCCTCTGTGTTGTCGCTCAGAATCGGAGTCTCCCTGACCGCCTTCACCAAAGGCAATTTGGCTGTGTAATCGTGCATAGCATTCAGACGCAGCTGCACTCCCGGCGAAATAGCACCGCCAAGGAATCTGCCATCCGACGAAATCAGGTCGTAAGTTATGCACGTCCCTGCGTCGATGACCAGTATCGTGCTGTTCAAATCCTGTGCCACTGCGCCATAATCGGCAGCCAAGCGGTCGGCGCCATAGGTTTCGGGAATGCCGTGCAGCGTTTTGCTTCTGCATGGAGTCTCACGGCTTATGTGTCGGCAAGACACGGAAAGGTCGCGCAACGCATCGGCAAGTTCACGGTCCTCGCCCACAACAGTCGATACGACAGCCTCATCTATCTTATAAGTCCCGGCAAGCCTATGCAGCACGTCGCGCCACGGCTCAGACTTACGCTCGAAATGCACGAAATCGCCGTTATCGCTGACTACAAGTTTTGCGCTTGTGTTTCCTATGTCTAAAAGTATCTTCATCCTCCTTTTTGAACGTGCTAATATAAACATTTTTCACTCAGAATATCCCATAGCCGCAAAGCAGACAACAACAGAAGCTGTGCAACGGCGAAAATAGCATATTCCCATCGTTATTCTTATATTTGTGAAGAAAAACAGGCACAATGGACATTGAACATTTAAAAGCAGAGATGCTGAATAAAGACGGACTGTCAAAAAGCATCGGCATAGAATACCTATCGACCCCAGAGCCAGACACTTGCGCCGCCACAATGCTTGTGGACGAGCGCAACTGCCAGCCTTTCGGATTTCTGAGCGGAGGCGCGTCGCTATCGATGGCGGAGTCGCTCGCCGGCGTGGGGTCATTGGCGCTCTGTCCGGGCTGCATCCCTATGGGCATAAACGTATCCGGCAGCCACATAAAGGCAGCCGAAAAAGGCGACAGAGTAAAAGCCATCGCCAAAATCATACACAAAGGCGCTACGATACACCAATGGCAGGTGAGCATACTCAATTCGGAGTCCGAACTCGTGTCGAGCGTGCAAGTGACAAACATAATCGTGCGTAAAAAGTAAGAGCAAATGGAGACTTACGCATACTTCCGGTTTCCCGAGCAAAACAAGGCCACGCTGATAGCACAGAACAGCGGTCCTGTCGCCACTCTGCGTTCAGTAAGCGAGCTGAACGGACGCACCGGATTTGTGTTCGCTCCGTTCGCGCCATCAGCCAGCCATCCGATTATCCTGATACGCCCCGACACCTGCAAATCAATATCAATAAGCGAGCAGCCGCCGGCGTCTGGAAAAATGACCATCGCGCCACTGACAAGCAAAGAGAACGAACTGAGCACATACACAGCCGACTTCAACCGTTTTCACCACCAGATAGAAAGCGGGAATCTGAGCAAGATTGTGCTCGCGAGAGTTTCCACGTTAGTGTCGTCGTCAAAGGTTTCGCCATACACGCTGTTCTGCAGAGCATGCAACATGTATCCGCACCTGTTCGTGGCTTTGGTGTCAACGCCGCAGACCGGCACATGGATTGTTGCCACGCCAGAGCTGCTGCTATCAGCCACAGAAAAGGAATGCGAGACGATGGCATTAGCCGGAACAATGAAAGCCGCCGACAACAAGGACGGCTCCGGCTGGACCGAGAAGGAGTATCAGGAACAGAAGTTCGTGTCACTGTACATCAACTCCGTAATAAGCCCAATAGCCGACAACATAACCGAGAACGGACCGGAAACGATAACAGCCGCCGACCTTGTGCATCTGCGCACGAGATTCTCATTCACGATAAAAGACGGGCACAACGTCTCTGACGCATTAGATGCATTGCACCCTACGCCAGCCGTGTGCGGACTGCCTAAGAACAACGCACTCGACTTCATACTCAAAAGCGAGCATTCGCCAAGAAAATACTACAGCGGATTCCTGGGACCATGGGCGGTGAAGCAATCGACATCGCTCTACGTCTCGCTGAGGTGCATGCACATAAACGACAGGATATTCGACCTCTACGCCGGCGGCGGACTGCTGAAACAGAGCACGCTGAGCAAGGAGTGGGAGGAGACCGAAGCCAAGTTGAACACAATGAAAAACATACTATATGTTTAGCAACAAGAACAACGTAAATCAGCTCACATCATTGCTGAAACTGCATGATGTGGAATTCGCTGTCGTATGTCCTGGCTCGCGAAACGCACCTATAGTCCACAACCTGAACGAAGCCGGCATAGAGTGTTTCCCTGTGACCGACGAGCGCTCGGCTGGATTCTACGCCTTGGGCATGTCGCTGAAAATCGGGCTGAAGCCTGTGGCTGTCTGCGTGACTTCGGGCACAGCGCTGCTCAACCTGATGCCGGCTGTGGCAGAGGCATATTACCAACATGTGCCGCTGATAATAATCTCGGCAGACCGACCAGCCGACAAGATTGACCAGCTGGACGGACAGACGCTCCACCAGCCGAACGCCCTTGAACCACACGTACTCAAGTCGGTGAACATACCAGAAGCATACACTTTACAACAACACATACACAACAACAGGCTTATAAATGAAGCCATAAACGCGACACAGAAAGACGACGGCGGACCTGTGCACATAAACATGCCGCTGACCGAACCGCTGTACGACTTCACAGAAAAAGAGCTGTTAGAAGAAAGGCTAATCTCGGTTTTCCGCGAATACAACGAGTACTTTTTCGCCGAGCCAATAGTCAATGCTTTTTTACAAACATACAAAAAGCCATTGATCATCTTAGGACAGAACAACTACTCGCCCAACGACCTAACCGAACTGAGCAAGCATTGTGTAATAATAAACGAATCGCTGAGCGGTGTGCAAGTCATCTCGAACGCCGACGAGGTAATCGCATCAAGCAAAGACATCGAGGCATTGCGTCCGGACTTAGTGATTTACTTCGGAAGCACGATTGTAAGCAAGCGCATAAAAGAGTTCCTGCGAAACAGCTATTGCGAGAACTTCGTGATAAACGCAAGCGGAGCATTGACAGACACTTTCGACAAGCTGACCACTGTGATACAAGCCGACCCGGAGACTATGCTATACCGCATGGAGGAAACGCTTAGAAACATGGAGGAAAGCAGCGAAAAGACCGGCTTTGTAAAGCTGTGGAACGACGAATCGGACAGATGCAGAAAGCAAACGGAAACATACAAACCTGAATATTCGCAAATGGCTGCCGTGCGCGACTTCGAGGCAAAACTTGGCGAGGCGCGCCCCGACGTGACAGTATTCTACGCCAACAGTTCAGCCGTGCGACTTGGCAACATATACGCGCCACTGTACAAGCGCCACGTGCTGTGCAACCGCGGCGTGAACGGCATAGAAGGCTCGCTGTCAACGGCAGCCGGAGCGTCGGTGCTGCTGAACGACCTGACATACTGCGTGATAGGCGACCTCAGTTTCTTCTACGACCAGAACGCGCTGTGGAACCAGAACCTGAAAGGCAACCTGCGCATACTCCTGATGAACAACGGCGGAGGCGGCATCTTCGAGAAATTCGAGGGACTGAAAGGAAGCCCCGTGCGCGACAATTGCGTGATGGCATCGCACAACACAACAGCCGAAGGCATCTGCAAACAATGCAACGTGAAATACCTGTCGGCAAAGGACGAGACCGAGTACCGCAAGGCGCTCAATGAACTGACCGAACCAAAGTCCGACCGCCCTATTCTGCTTGAGGTCTTCACCGACTCCAAGAAGGACATGGAAGCCGTAAACAACTATTACAAACACTTAAAAGAGAACATATAATGACAAGAGTCTGGAACAAAATCAAAGGATTCGACTTCAAGGAAATCCTTTTCGAGGAGTATAACCATATCGCGAAAATCACTATCAACCGCGAGCGTTACCGCAACGCCTTCACGCCACTGACGACATGGGAAATGTCGCAGGCGTTCGCCTACTGTCGCGAGTGCCAGGACATTCGTGTCGTGCTCCTGACCGGAGCCGGCGATAAGGCTTTCTGCTCTGGCGGCGACATGCACGTCAAGGGCCGTGGCGGATACGTTGGCGAGGACGGCGTGCCACGCTTGAACGTGCTGGACGTGCAGATGCAAATCCGCCGTCTGCCTAAGCCTGTAATTGCCATGGTGAACGGTTATGCCATAGGCGGAGGACACGTTTTGCACTTAGTGTGCGACATGACTATCGCATCGGAGAACGCCATTTTCGGACAGACCGGTCCTAAGGTCGGCTCGTTCGACGCTGGATTCGGAGCATCGTATCTCGCGCGTATCGTCGGACAGAAGAAAGCGCGTGAGATATGGTTCCTGTGCCGCCAGTATTCCGCAAAGGAAGCCGAGGATATGGGAATGGTAAACAAGGTAGTTCCGTTAGCCGAACTCGAGGACACTTGTGTTGAATGGGCTGAGATAATGATGGAGCGCTCGCCTATCGCCTTGCGCATGATAAAGGCTGGACTCAATGCCGAGCTCGACGGACAGGCTGGAATACAGCAGCTCGCCGGCGACGCGACAATGCTCTACTACTTCATGGACGAGGCGCAGGAAGGCGGCAAGGCGTTCTTAGAAAAGCGCAAGCCGGACTTCGACAAATACCCTAAGGTTCCGTAAAACCTTCGGCAATCTTCGCAGCCTCGGCACGAGCCGGCTTGCCGGTTTCGGTCTGAGGAACTGCGTCAACATGGATATACAAGCGTGGTAGCCAATACTTTGGCATCACGCTTTTGCATTTTTCCTCAACGGCAGCGAGGTTGTCATCCTCAGTGAGCAGCACGACCTTCTCACCGAGAGCGCAGTCTTTCTTCTTTGTTATCAGAAATGGCAATGACAGTTTATCCTTGAGCATCCGCTCGGCCTCCTCTATTTGGATTTTAACGCCGCCGCTGCATATCACATTGTCCTTTCTGCCCTTTATTCTGAAACGAAGGACATGCCCGGAGTCATCCTTCTCTGTTTCGGCAATGTCGTTGGTCGTCAGCACTTCGGCGCACACTCTCGGCGCATCTATCACAAGGCAGTCGTCGGCATTAGTCCAGACAGTCACACCATCGAACGGCGTGTACCATTCGCTTGCGTTGTCGCCGTTAAGTCTCCGCAAAGCAATATGAGACAGTGTTTCCGTCATGCCGTAAGTGCTCCAGACATTGTTAGGGAATGACCTCAACTTTTCCGCCAAAGAGCCGTCTATCGCACCGCCGCCGATTATCAGATGCTTTATGTTTTTCAGCTTTGCCGCTTCTTCTGGCGACTGCAGCGAGTTATAAACCTGCATCGGCACCATGGCGCACAAGTCGAAACGCTCTCTGGCAGAGACTCCTGCCAACGGATGCCCCGACGGCTCCACACTCGCCAAATCCAGCCCCCTCACCTTGCTTCTGACAACCATCATCTTGCCTGCAATATAGTCAACAGGCAAGCACAACAAAGCATTGTCGCCTTCCTTCAACCCTAAAAAATCGCATGTAACCTCTGCACTTGCCGCCATACGCGCCTTCTCCACATCCATCTCCTTAGGCTTGCCGGTCGAGCCGCTTGTGTGAACTTTCACGGTTGGGCTATCGCTTTCCCATTCTCTTATGAATTCTTCAAGCACCATAATTCATCACCTTTTATCGTCAATGGCATATCAATATTGTCTGTGAAAAGCAGTCCTGTGCCTAACCCTTGCGGCATAGTTATGTTTGGTCCGTAAGTCTTTGCGGTGTAATGCGCTATGGCGTTCAAGCCAACATTACTTTCAAGGGCACTGGTAATCCAACTTCCTATGCCTCTTTCATCAGCTAGTCTTATCCACTCGTCACAGCCATTCATACCTCCATGAAGCGACGGCTTAAGTATTATGTATTGAGGCATGATGGTATCAAGAAGACGCTTCTTTTCTTCCTCCGTGTTCACGCCGATAAGTTCCTCATCAAGCCCTATTGGCAGCGGAGTGCTCTCGCATAGTCTTGCCATATCGTTCCACTGCTTTTGTTTTATGGGCTGCTCTATGGAGTGTATGTCATATTTTGCGAGCTCCTCCAGCCGTGCCATGGCGTCCTCCTTTGTGAATCCGCCGTTCGCATCCACTCTAAGCTCGATTTGCTCCCGGCTGAAGCACTCTCTTATGTGGCGTATGAGTTCTATTTCTTTATCGAAGTCAATGGCTCCGATTTTCAGTTTAACGCAATGAAATCCAGCATTAAGTTTTTCCTCCAAGCGTCCGTACATTTCCTCGAACGTGCCCATCCACACAAGTCCGTTTATTCTTATGCCCTCCTCGCCACGTCCGAACGGCGTGTCGTACAACGCCACGCTGCCATTCGCCTCAAACTGCGCGAACGCGCTTTCCAGTCCGAACAGCATCGACGGATAGGGTCTGAGCCCGTCATAATCAATCACGCCGGATTCTTCCGCTTTCTTGCAGAAGGCCTTCAACACGTCCTCGTAATCCGGAATCGCGTCGCACGACAGGTCCGGCAACGTCGCGCACTCACCTATGCCCTTCACTCCCGGACGGTCGGTGTCGGTCAGTGTCAGGAAATAACTGTCGCGTGTCAAATAAACGCCCCTTGACGTGCCTGCCGGCTGCTTGAAATGAAATGTCCTTTTGCTTATGTCAATCTTCTTCATTTGCCGAAAATCTTTTGCAATCCAAAGTTAGCAAATACATAACAAAAAAATCCCCACAGCACACGCCATAGGGATTTTCATTTATTCAAAACTTACTTTTTACACAAGCACGACATGCTCCAGATATATGCAGAACGCGCCAGCCAGATAGCCCACGAGAGCCAGCCAGCTGATATGCTTGAGATACCAGATGAAGTCTATCTTCTCCAGTCCCATTGCGGCAACGCCTGCAGCCGAACCGATAATCAGGATAGAGCCTCCTGTTCCAGCGCAGTATGCGAGCATATGCCAGAATGTGCCGTCAACAGCGAAGTCAAGCACTGATGGGTCTATCACATACATCTTCATAGATGCGGCCACGAGAGGCACATTGTCGATAATAGACGACAATACTCCTATCACAGTGTCGATTACATAAATATTTCCGCCGGTCACGTCGCGGAGCCACTCCGAAAGCTTGCTAAGCTGACCTGCCGCGCCGAGAGCGCCAACTGCCGTCAGAATACCCAGGAAGAAGAAAATCGTAGGAGTCTCCACGCTCTTCAGGATATTGACAACCGAAAGACGCTTCTTTATCTCATTCGACTTTTTCTTGTGCATAAGTTCCGTAACCATCCACATGACGCCCAAGCCCAGGAGCATGCCCATGTAAGGTGGCAAGTGAGTAATGGTCTTGAACACCGGCACGAACAGCAGCAGACCGACACCAAGAATCAGCAGCGCCATCTGCTCGCCAGGAGTTGTGATTGACTCTGCCTCCTTGCTCTCTGCCGGACGAATGATTTCGCCCTTCAATGTGAACGACAGGATCGTCAGAGGAACAAGCATAGACACAAGACTCGGGATTATGATTCCTGTAATTATCTTGCCTGCAGTAATCTGTCCGCCTATCCACAACATGATTGTTGTCACGTCACCGATTGGCGACCATGCTCCGCCGGCATTTGCCGCTATCACCACAATACTTGCGTATGTCCAGCGTGTGTGCTGGTCTTTGATAAGCTTACGCAGCAGAGAGAGTATTACAATTGTCGTCGTAAGGTTATCAAGCACAGCCGACATGAAGAATGTCAGGAAACTGATAATCCACAGCAGTTTGACCTTGTTTGTAGCGGTTATTCTGTCGGTGATTATCTTGAAACCGTTGTGCCTATCGACAATCTCGACGATAGTCATTGCCGCGAACAGGAAGAACAGTGTCTGAGCGGTCTCTGCCAGATTCTCATTCAGTTGCTCACCGACATGATGGATGTCACTGTCGCCTAACAAGATGAAAATCGTCCATGTCAAAACACCTATCAGCAACGCGGAAGCCGCCTTGTCGATTTTCAACGGATGTTCAAGCGCTATGCACAGATAGCCGACAATGAACACTACAATCATAAATATAGCCATAGTTCTTAGATTTTTGGTTCTGTTTTTTAGTTCTGAGCGTAAGTCTTCACTTCCTCAGGGTTCAGGCTCTCAACGAAAGCGGCGTGCTTAGCGACCTCAGCCGAAGCGAAGTTCACAAACACCTTTGCCGACTTCACAAAGTCCGGACCGTTTTCCTTGATGGCTCTTGTTGCGTCGATAGCGAGCAGATAGCCCATAATCGTAAGACCAGCCTGCTCCACGAGTCTTCTCGCCACAAAGTCGAGGTAAGTCTGACCCATGTCGCCAGCCGCAGCCTTCTTCGCCTCAACTGTCGCAACGGTCTTTTCGTAAATGCTTGTCA
>CAMHCZ010000002.1 GCA_946183755.1 uncultured bacterium
TGGCTGTTACTATCTCCTTACACTCCTGCACTTCATCGAAGAATATTAATGTTTTCCCCGGAACCAATGGCTTTTTTGTGAAGGCAGACAGTCGCAACAGCAAATCTTTTGCTCCCTTTTGCCCGCTGAACAGTTCAATGGCATCGGGCTGTTCTACGAAATTGATTTCAACAACATTGTCAAAACACTCCTTACCGACCTTCCTAATGGAAAAGGTCTTGCCAACTTGTCTGGCTCCTGTTACCAACAGAGAACGCCTGTCGTTGAGTATAAAGTTGCGTATTAGCTCGTCAGCTTTGCGTTTTACCATAAAAATCGACTTTCCATAAGACTTGTGACCACCAAGATACGATAATTTATTCATATACAAGTATAAAAGACGGAAGAATTACACTTTTCCAAGGTGATTTTGAATGGTTTTTTACACTTTTCCAAGGCAAAAACGGAGCAAAAAGTACATTTTTCCAAGATTTGAAACGCTGGCTTATACGCGAAATCACCATCTTAATCGATAAATTAGCAGGCAGAAATACAATTACATAACCAAACAAAAATAAATGCCCACCCCATACATCGACATACACACCCACGACGGCACGGACGAGGAGAACGTGACGAAAGTGGTGTGCCTAAGCCACGACGACGAAGCCGCTGCCGAAGGGCTGTTCTGCACGGCTGTGCACCCGTGGGCGCTGGACGATGAGGCAATGGACATAGACCGGGCGATGGCGGCAGTGAAGCGGAAAGCCGCCGCCGACAACATGGCTGCCGTGGGCGAAACGGGCATCGACCGCACGCACAAGGACACGGTGGAGAGGCAAACCGAGGCGTTCCGACGACACATAGCACTGGCGGAGAAACTGCGCAAGCCGCTGATAATACACTCCGTGAGGGCGACGAGCGACATCCTGGCACTGCACAAGGCACTGAAACCGACGCAGGCGTGGGTGATGCACGGATTCAACGGCAACGAACAGGAGATAAGGCAGCTGACCGACGCCGGCATCTGCATATCAGCTGGCGAGGCGATAATGCACGACGAAAGGCACATAACCAAAGCGCTGCACTGCATACCGACGGACCGACTCTTCCTCGAGACCGACACATGGGACGGCAGCATACGAACGATATACAAACGCGCGGCGGAACTCCTAAAAACCGACGAGGAGGCGTTGCGAGAGATAATCTTTGCTAATTTTGCGCGCATAACTAACAACAGATACACAAGATGAGCAACGAATGGCAGGAAAGGACACGTCTGCTGCTGGGCGACGAAGGTTTTGAGAAACTGAACAGCAGCCATGTGCTGGTGGTAGGACTCGGCGGCGTGGGCGGATACGTGGCGGAGCAGCTGACAAGAGCCGGCATAGGCGAACTGACGATAGTGGACGGCGACGTGGTGTCGCAAAGCAACATGAACCGCCAGCTGCTGGCGCTGCAAAGCACACAGGGAATGCCCAAAGCCGAAGTGATGGCGGCGAGGCTCAGAGACATAAACCCCGACGTGAAACTGCACGTAGTAAACCAGTTCATGAAGGACCAGGCGCTCATCGACCTCATATCGCAGCCCTACGACTATGTGGTGGACGCGATTGACACAGTGTCGCCCAAGGTGTTCCTGCTCTACTACGCCGTGCAGAACAACCAGCGCATCGTGAGCTGCATGGGCGCCGGCGGCAAGATGCACCCCGACAAGATAGAGATAGCCGACATCGACAAGTCGCACCACTGCCACTTGGCGTTCTACATACGCAAGAAGCTGCACAAATTAGGCATAAGGACGGGCATAAAGGTGGTGTTCTCGCCCGAGCCGGTGAGCAAGAGCGCCGTCATAGAGGAAGAGTCGCAGAACAAAGCCTCCAACGTGGGCACAATCTCGTATATGCCGGCGGCGTTCGGATGCTTCTGCGCGTCGGTCGTCATAAACGGACTGCTTGAGAAACCGGAGTGAAAAAACAAGAGCCGCTTTTCAGCGGCTCTTTTGTTTATGGGTTTAAAGTTTGATTACTTGAACTTTATAGAGTTAAGAATCTGGTTGAAGATAGCTTCTCCCTCAGCAGCCTTAGCCTCTGGGTATCTGAACTCACCTGTTACGTCAGCATAGTCCTTATTGAATACCACGAACATCCAAACCACGTCAGCAGCGTCCATTGTGTGGTCAGCAGTCTTGTAAATAGCGATTTTGCCATCAACCTTAGTTGTGCCAGCCTCGCCTCCGTAGTAGTCGCCAGCTTTCTTCTTGAAGTAGTCCACCTTCTCGTTGATCTGAGAAAGCTCATACCAACCAGAGAACTCAGCGTTAAGCTTGATTTTTTCGTCTTCGCTGACAGCCTCCAATGTGCTTTTTCCGCCGAACATAGGCTCTTGCTTCTTGAGGTTAGAAGGATACTGGATAGTGAAGTCCTCGCCCTCAAATGTCAACATAGCGGAAGCTGCTGGAGCTGGAGCCACAGCGCTCTTGGTCTCGGCTGGCTTGCTTGTGTTAGCCGCAGGAGCGGAAGCCTCGCTTGCGTTGCTGTTGCCGCCCTTGTTGCTCTTCAGTGCGCTTGTTGCTGCGCTTGCAGCCGCGCCTACAGCCACCTTTGTAGCAGCACCCTTAGGGTTGAGTTTTACTTTGATCTGCGCGTTTGCGTTTGATGCGAGAAGCATAGCTGATGCCATCGCAAGAGTGAAAATAACTTTTCTCATAGAGTTGTTTTTTTGAATTTTAGTGAATTAACGTGCGAATATACAAAATCAATGCACAGACAAAAAAACAAGCCTGCAAAATCAACAACATAACAGCCTCTTATTGTCATTTTAAATAGTTTTTCATATCATTGTGCATTAAATAAATTAAAACAAAAGAAAAATGAACAAGCACCTGATTTTAACACTCGCGACAGCAATGACTGTAGGAGTGGCACAGAACGCCTCGGCACAGTGGCTCAAGTCTTTGGGCGACAAGGCGGCAGAGGCTGCGAAGCGCACAGTGGAACGCAACGTGGAGAACAAAACCGAGAAGGCCGTTGATGACGCCATGAACCCTAAGTTCAACAAGAAAGGCAAAAGCTCTAATAAGAACAATGAGGAGTATGCTGCCGAGGAAGATGTGCAGCAACCATCACAACCAGCAAAGAAGCAGAAGGTCGCTCAAGGCGAGGAAATGAAGAGCGATTTCGTGCCAGGTTCTATTGTCATCTTCGAAGATAACCTGCAAGGTGAGCAGATGGGCGAGTTCCCATCTAAGTGGGATTTGATCAACAACAATGCAGAGGTTGCCCGCATGAATGGCAAAATGGCGATCAAGTTCGAGCATGGCTCTAATACTGAAATCATGCCATTGATAAAGGATGGCAATAAAACGTACCTGCCTGATTTCTATACCTTGGAGTTTGATTTCTTCGCTACAGGCAAGGAAGGCACAAATTCAGTCTATAACCTGCATCTGAATTCAGAGAACGACAGTCATAATAGTAGCATTTGGTTCAGTCAGGACAGAATGAACTGGTCCATCCAAAAGCCGAATAGTGATGATAATGTCCATGGAAACGCGTCTTTGGAGGACATCATGGAACTGAACGACTGGAATCATTTTGCCCTGTCGTTCAACAAGCGTGCCCTAAAGGTTTATATCAACGGCAAGCGCATCATCAATATTCCAAACGCCAAGGCTATGGACTGGTTCTCGTTCAGGACAGAGTTCTGGGATGATCATATTGACTATATTACCAATGTCCGTCTGGCAAAGGGTGGCGTAGAACTTTACGAGCGTAATGCTCAGTCGATGACTCCTATTGAAAAAGCCATTGCCGAAACAGGAAAGTTCGTCACAAACAACATCCTCTTCGAGACAGGAAAGGCTACACTGAAACCAGAGTCAATGGCTGAGATTCAGAAAGTGGCCGACTACATGAAGAAGAACCCACAGGCTCGCTTCGAGGTGCAGGGACACACCGACAACCAGGGCAGCGACAAGATAAACGACCCGCTCTCTCAGCAGCGTGCCGAGTCAGTTGTCAAGGCTCTCGAGGGCTTGGGCGTGGACGGATTCAACCTCCGCGCTGTGGGCAAAGGCTCGCATGTGCCTGTGGCTGACAACTCAACAGCCGACGGACGTGCAAAAAACCGTCGTGTGGAGTTTATTAAGAAGTGAGAGCAGAGATGAAAGCTTGCTTTCAATCTTTGCCGAACGCCGCAATGAACGGGCGAAGCCAATTCATCAAGAAGTAAAAACAGAGATAAAGTAAACAAACCACATAAACACAAAAAAGGCAGACTTGACGGTCTGCCTTTTTTTATTGCATTGAAAGAAAACTCTTAGAACTGGAAATAGATGAACGCCTGAAGGTCGGACGTGACGAACTGGTAAAGCACGAATACGACCACGACAACGGCTATCGCCATGACCGGCAGCTGATTCATAAAAAACACTGCAGAATTTCTTATCTTTGCTAAACAAACTTTAAAAACTTTAAGACCATGAGAAAGATCATATTTTCAACAATGTTGCTGACAATCACTTCGGCAGTCTCAGCACAAATGGCACAAGAAACCACGCCGTACACAGTGGCTTCTTTCAGAGTTTCCGAAATATCAGGTCAGCAGATGCAGCTCAACGACCAAACCGTCGGTCTCTCTGGTTTCTGGAAGTGGATTGCCAACCACGACAATTTTAATATTGGTACAGAGATGGCTCCCGAATCCGGCACTTCTCCGCTTTTTCTCAAAGATGACGGCAAGATATACGCCGAAGCTTCTATGGAAATCGGTCCAGAGCCAGAGTGGACTCAGGCTGCTGCCGATGCGGGTCTCCTCAAATATCCATCTGCCAGCATCAGTATGTTCTTCCTCGCTGACGGCAATGGAGTCAACTTCAATATTCTCGGCATCAAGTCTCTTCGCATATCAATGAAGGCTTCCGGTCCTATCCGCATGTCAATCCTTAATAAATACACCGCCGAAGAGAATGCCGAGCCAGGAATTTACGTTCCTACAAGCGACAACTATCTTACTACGACTTATGACCTGACTCCGTATGATTATGGATTCCTGGGCTTCGATGATGACAACTTCGGCGGTCTCCCTGACTGGGTTGACAAGAACGAAGCTCCGGAAGGAACTGAGATTGTTACCGCTGTGACTGGCTTAAAGTGGGAAGTAAAGGACTCTAAGGGCGGTATTGGTGAACTCTCCATCAAGTCTATCGAATTCCTCGATGGAAGCGGCAATGTGATTAACCCTACCATGATTACTGGTGTCGAAATCAAGACTGGCATCAACGCTGTTGCTACAGCGCCGGCTGCAGCCAAGCTCACTGTCTCTGGCATGAACATTTATGTTGAAGAAGCCAAGGTCAACTCCAGCATCACCGTGTTCGACCTGCAAGGCAAGCTCATCACGTCCGCTAAGGCGATTTTTGGTAATGCGACCGTATCTGTGCCAGCCAAGGGCATATACATTGTTAGCGTTGATGGCAATGCATACAAAGTGAACGTCAAATAAAAATCCATTTGATATTAAACACAGAAAAGGCAGACTTGACGGTCTGCCTTTCTTTATTGCGCTGAAAGAAAACTCTTAGAACTGGAAATAGATGAACGCCTGAAGGTCGGACGTTACGAACTGGTAAAGCACGAATACGACCACGACAACGGCTATCGCCATGACCGGCAGCGGCAGCAGCGCGAAGTTCATCCTGTACCAGCGCTTGAAGTGGTCCGGCAGCCAGTGGATAATCATGCCGAGGGCGAAGAGTATGAACACGCTCTTGTATGCCGCAATCACCTCCAGAGGGTTGACCTTGCCCCACGCCGTGCCCATCTGGTTGACCATCTCACGAGCCGTCTGCCACGCCTCCTCGTTGGCTGTGGCTGGGTCCAGATTGGAGCCGCTGCGGAAGAACAGTCGCGTGAAGGTAATGAACACGAAAGTCTGAATGATAGCCCATGCGTTGCCTATCTTGGACGCCGCGGCAGAGCCAGGCACCTCGCCCGTAGGAATAGTGATGTACGGCTCCACGACGAGGTTCCACACATAGCGCACAAGCGTGCCGACCGTTATGACAGCCATCCACACGAAGAAGACGTTAAACACCGGCTGAGGGTAATAAATCATGAGGGCGTACAGTCCGCCAGTGACCGCCGCCACGATAAGCATGCGCACATGCCACCCCATTTCCTTCCAGAACTTGTAGATAATCATGCCGATGCCATTGAGTCCGCCCCAAATCATGAAGTTCCACGACGCGCCGTGCCACAGACCGCCTAAGAGCATGGTGATGAACGAGTTGAGGTTACCCATGAGCAGCTTGTGGCGCTTCTCGTTCTTGCGCGAGCGGTGTATGGCTATGGTTATCTCGATGGCCACGAGGGCGATGATGCCCGTGACGATGTAGCTGCCGCTGAGCATGAGTATGATAAGGCTTATGAGAATGAGCCAGAAGTATGTGCCGAAGGTGGTGTTACGGTTGCCGCCGAGAGGAATGTAGAGGTAGGACTGCAGCCAGCGGCTGAGCGACATGTGCCAGCGCTTCCAGAAGTTGGCGGCGTTTGGCGCTTTGTATGGCGAGTTGAAGTTCTGAGGCAGGTAGAAGCCCATGAGCATCGCCACGCCTATGGCAATGTCTGTGTAGCCCGAGAAGTCGGCGTAAACCTGAAGCGAGTAAAGGAATATGGCTGAGAGGTTCTCGAATCCGCTGAAAAGCAAAGGGTTGTCAAACACACGGTCGATGAAGTTCACAGCTAAATAATCCGACAGCAGGAGCTTCTTAGCCAGTCCGTTGATAATCCAGAAGACAGCGATGCCGAACTGACGCCGGCTCAGGAAGTAAGGCTTGTAGAGCTGCGGAATGAACTCCTCGGCACGGACGATAGGTCCAGCCACCAGCTGAGGGAAGAAGCTGACGTAGAATCCGAAGTCGAGTATGTTGGTGACAGGCTTCACCTTGCGGCGATAGACGTCGGCGGTGTAGCTGATAATCTGGAATGTGAAGAACGAGATGCCGACCGGCAGGACAATCTTGTCCACGTCGAAGAGGTCTCGTCCGCTGATGATGTTGCCCACCCACGAGAACATATCGAAGACGCGGAAGTCCGCTCCGAAGATGTTATTGACGATGTCGGTGAGGAAATAAGCGTACTTGAAGTAGAAGAGCAGCGAAAGGTCTATTGTGGCGCTGAGCGCGAGCCACGCCTTGCGTCCAGCCTCCGACTCCGTCTTGTGCAGCCGTTTGGCTATGAAGAAGTCGCTGCATGTCACGAAAAGCAGGATAAGGACGAACAGTCCGCTCGTCTTGTAATAGAAGAACAGACTGACGAAGAACAGGAACGAGTTACGCAGCAGACGCTTGCTGTGCATCATGCTGAAGACAGCGAACACCAGCGCGAAGAACGCCCAGAAATAGAACTGCGTGAACAGCAGCGGCGTGTTCTCCTCGAAGATGAAAATCTGCTTTAAAAACGAAAGTATCTGGTCCATCCCTATTGTTTAGAATTCACACAATCCTCAATAAGCGCATTGAAGAGCATGTCGCCGAGCAGTTCGTAGCCCTTGCGCGTGAAGTGTATGAGGTCCTTGTTCATAAGTCCGGCGTCGCGCCATTTTGTGCTGCTCCTGAGCCTGCCCATGAAGTCGAACACGTTCCACACCGCGCCGTCGTACTCCTCCGCCAGCATCAGGAACGCCTCCTCCACA
The DNA here is from genome assembly GCA_946183755.1 of uncultured bacterium. Taxonomy (GTDB): domain Bacteria; phylum Bacteroidota; class Bacteroidia; order Bacteroidales; family Paludibacteraceae; genus UBA4363. The sequence goes on from CAMHCZ010000002.1 coordinate 7,675, forward strand.
GCAAAGGCATTGACGTTGGCCACTCTCGATTTCTTGGACACCTTGCGGTATGTGTCGTTGTTGGTTATGAAGACGAGCGCCGCGTCGGGGTTGACGTCGCGCACCATCTTGATGATTCTGCGGTAGCCGTCCTTGAACGCCTCGACGTCGAACTTCTCGGGCGCCACAGCCGCGTCGTTCACTCCGATGCCGAAGAAGACGATGTCCGGGCGCACCAGCTTGAGGTCGCGCGCGAGGTCCTCGCACTTGAGCCACGAAGGCACAGCCGCTCCGTTGATTCCGCTGCTGAAGTACTGTATGCCGGGGTTGTCGCTCTCGGGGATGAGTCCGGTGAGTGTGAAACTCTCATCCTTAGGCGTGGATATGACGATGGTGGCGGAGTCGGTGTTCTGTGGCAGAGGCACGACGTAGCTCTCGGTCTCGCTGTCGTACTTCGGCCATATCGTGTCCTTGAGGTTAGCGTGGAACTTGTTGAACTTAAGCACGGTGAAGACCTTCACGTCGGCCGACGACGCATAGCCCATGACTCTGAGGCGGTCCATGGTCCACGACGGGTCCTTGCCCACGTTCAGGTTGAGCGTGATGGTGGCCTCGGCGTCATCGGCAGTGTCCTTGGTCATGGCTGCGATGCCGGTCAGTCCGAGGCGGTAGGTCACGTTGCGCTGCACATTACGCTGTGCCTTCCATGTGCCGGTGTAGCTCATGCTATAGTTGTGGCTCCAGTTGGTCTTGGCCATGTCGAAAGGGAAAATCACGCCTCGTGTGCTGACGAGCCCCGGCGCCATCTTCGTCAGGTTGCTCCTCATGCGGTGCGAGAACATGTCCGCCTGGACGTGCGAGCCGCCCACGTGCCAGCATCTGACCGATGTGTTATGGTAGCGCAGCAGGCTGTCGAGCTTGGCGTTGAATATGTCGTGCGCCCTGCGTCCTGACGGGAACACGAGCGACGCCTGATCGTAATGCACGCAGGAGTATTCAGGCAGCTGCAGCAACATGTTTCTGTTCACTCCCTGACCTAATCTCTTGAAATACGCGCTCTCCGCATTGCACGAAATTGCCGACAGCGACACAGCGCAAGCCAGCATCAGCGCTTTGGATATGATGTTCAGTTTCATTTATTTTTTCTCCAATGGTAATAATCGTAATACAGCTTCAAGGACTTGCAGAACAGGTCGCCCACTCTCTCCGCTCCTCTCGGCGTGAAGTGTATATGGTCTGAGCCGGCGAGCAGAGGCGACGACTCGCACCACTGCGCCATGCTGTTATATCCTCCCATCACTCGGTAAAGGTCCCAGTACGCCGCGCCCATGTCGTTGGCAGCCGCGCGCAGCGAGTCCACCACAAGCGGCAGCTTAGGGTATGTGCGCCACTCGCCGTCTATCCTCGTGGACATGTCGGACGGACCGATGAACAGCACCTTGGCGTCGGGCGCCAGCTCCTGCACATGGCGTATCTGCCTCCTTATCTGGTCGGCATAAGTGTGCGCGGACTTCTGACCGCTGATGTAAGGCACGGAGTTGCCGCCGTACTGCAATATGACGAGTTTCACGTTCTGATACTTGAAGTAATCGCGCAGCAGGTAGCTGCTTATGAGTGTGAACACTGTGCCCGAACAGCCTCGCATAGGCACATTGTCCATCTGCACGCCGTGCTTGCCGTCGAACACCACTCCGTAGATGTTGGCTGTGCCGGTGAGCGTCAGCGACACGCGTTCGAGCGAGTCGGCGAAGCTGAAAGTCACGCGCCTGAGTCCGCTTCCTGCCTCAATAGTCTTGGTCTCGCCGTGGCACGTCACGCTGAGCGGCGCCGACGGATTCTCGGCAAGCACTGTGACACGGTTGAACTTGTTGCTGCGGGTCGCGGTCTTCGGTCTCGGCCACACGCTCATGGTCGCTGTGCCGTCCAAAAACGCCACCTGCCCCATCGGTCCGTACTTGCCGCCGGCTCCTCCGCCTTCCGGCGCGAAGACCGAAGCCGTGGCAGGCGCTCCGTTTATCGACTGTCCCTCGGTCATGCTGCCCACAGTCTGCACCAACGGCAGCAGTCCGGGTCCCATGCCGCCGACAGAGTCCTGCAGCATCTGCCTTATGGTTCTGGTCATGCGGTCGCACTCCAGCTGCGAATCGCCGTAGTGGACGATGCCGACGTGGGTGGAGTCGGCGGCGTCGAAAGCCGCGAAAAGGTCGTCGAAGAACGTGAGGTCGTCGTTCGGCATGTAGAATCTTATGTCGCTTGTGTTGAAAAAGTCAAGGTACTGGCTTTCCTCCTCCTTGCGCTGAGTTTCAGCCAGCTGCTGCGCCAGAAGGTCTTCGGCCGACACCTCGGGCATGGCAGCCACAGAGTCGGTGGCGCTGTCGGAAATCATGTCGCTCAGGCTTGGGAATTTGAGTGTGACATCGCCTATCTTCACGCCTTCGCGTGGAAAGAACACACACACCACCGCAAGAAGGGCTATCACAGAAAAGATGAAAATGACTGTCTTATAGGGTCTCATTCCGTTTTTTACTGTCGACGCATCCACAAAAGTAACAAAATTTTATCAAACCTAAAGAACTATAACAATTGACGGAGAAACATCGGAACTAATCCACGAAAAAACAATATTTTTACGCAAACTTCATAACTAACAGCATCCTCCTATCTTATGAAAAACTATAATCTGAAGTCACGATTCTTCTCACGACAAGGCGACGCGTTCAACATCCCTGTGAATACGGTCTATTACATGGAAAGCCGCACCAACACGGAGTTGAACACCTACGTCAAGAACAACATCCCGTCGCTGAACGTGTTCATGAACCTCTGCATGGAAGGGAGTCAGGTCGAGTTCATGTACAAGATTGTCTATGTGCCGAGACAGACATTCGACGACGGATATGCCGACGCCCTCCTGTCGCTCAGACCGGACCTGAAGAACGCCAGTCCCGACGACGAGTTCGAAATGCTGGAACAGGAAGCAGAGGCATTGGAACTGGAGCTGAACATGCCTCTGGACGGCTCGGTGATATGCCGCCTTATGCCCCAGACTGCCTACGACTACGAGAGCCGCTTCTTCCAGACCGACGTGAAGCGCATGACGCCGAAGGACTTCAGACTGTTCCTGCACTCATACACCAAGAAAATGGACGATTGGAACATGTCGCTCCTGCAAAACAGGAAGATTGACTACCACTCGGAGAGCCCTTTCATGGAGTCTTTCATCTTCTGGTATCCGTACGAAGGCATAACCGTGATAACCTACAAGAACGGACAGCCCGGACTATCAGGCATAGAGGACGACGAGGAACGCGAAGAAAGGCTGAGGAACAAGGCGAGAATGATAGCCAAAGCCGCACAGATATGCAAAGACATCGAGGAGCTGCAGAGAGACGACGGACTGAACATACTGCACGAGATGCTTGCGAAAGACACGCTGAAAGCCCTGTGCACAGCGCCACAGCCGACCGCCATCAGCCGGCTCGTGATAAGCGACGACATGAAAATACGCCTCACGGACTACGACATGGAAATAGACATGAAACGGACACTGTGCAAAGTGTTCTACATCCTGTTCCTGCGACACCCCGAAGGCATAAGACTGAAAGAAATATCCGACTACAAGAAGGAACTTTTCGACATCTACAAAAACATATCAAACAAGACAGACCTTGAAAAGATGGAGGCGTCAATAGACACGGCAATAAACCCGGAAGACAGCAGCATGATGTCTCAATACATATCGTTAGCCAACAAGGCATTCAGAGACAAACTCGCACACACGCTCGCCGACAGTTATGAAATAACCAACGAGCGCGGCAAGTGCAGCATGATAAAACTCGACCGGAGCCTCGTCACATTGCCGAATTTCTTAAAATAAGAAATGAAGGATTTTGTCAACGTTGACAAACTTGAGCTTAAGATTTTTTACTGTCCATCTTTGTCATCAAATTTAAAACAGTATTAACCAATGATTTAAAAATTATGGCAACAAGGAATTACACAGACGAGGAAATACGTTACGTGCAGTCGCTTTACAGAAAAACTTACTACTGGAACCTGTGCAACAGGCCTGGACTCGGCATGGCTCCAGGGAATGTGACAATGCACCAGATGATTCAGATGAGATTTACGAAAAACTATCTAAAGCGTTTTGGCAATAATATACTCACGGAAACTAAACTTTCCAGCAAAATCAGGATAACTCCTGATATTTCTATTTGGGAAAAAATCGACTTTAATCGCGGTATTGCCAGAAATCCAATTATCACCATAGAAATAACCCATACACGGCAAAATGACAGATACTCAAACAAAACCATCTGCATGGCGTTTGACCTCTTTCCATCCATAATGGAATCGTTCATCTACAACTACGCCGACGACACTTGGTGCCGCTACTTCAGAGGCACTGACGGAGAAGTACATCTGGAGGAAAACAAGGACTATTCACAAGTACTCCGCTGCCACTTGCACACGCTGCTCAAGTAAGTGTCAACCTTGACATTCTCAAAGTCCAGTTGCACGTATAGCTAATTTTGACAACGACAGTTATCAAAAAAAAAGCTATCACACGTGAACGAGGATAAACAAAGAAAGGAAATCGAGAAGAGAGCCAAGCGCATCTGCCAGGAAATAGAGGAACTGAACACAGAGAACGGGCTGAAGTATCTGCGCAACACCATGGACAAAAGCCTGCTGGAAGCTCTGTGCGCCACTCCCGAGCCAGCCAACGTCAGCCGCATGGAGATAAGCGACGAGATGAAAATCCGCCTTACCGACTACGACATCGACATACGCATGAACCGCACACTGTGCAAGGTGTTCTACATTCTGTTCCTGCGCCACCCCGAAGGCATCCGCCTGAAGGAGATAGCCGACTACCGGGACGAACTCGTGTTCATCTACAAAAGCGTTTCCAACAGGACCGACCTCGGCAAGATGAGGAAATCGGTCGAGGCCGCCATCGACATCGAGAACCGTTCGCTGCTGTTCCAGTACATATCCCGAGCCAACAAGGCGTTCCGCGAGAAGCTCAGTCCGAGACTCGCCGAACAGTACGTCATATCCAGCGACAGAACCAACACCAGCGTCATAAGAATAGACAGGAAGCTCGTCACGATGCCGGATTTCCTGTGCGACGACGGCATTTGTCAACGTTGACAAAACCCGAAGCCAGCCTTTCGCTTCGTTAAATTTGCCACAACAAAACCCTAAAACATTATTACCATGAGAAAATTCACAACACTAATTCTGATGTCTCTGTCATTGGCTGTGTCAGCGCAGGACATAATCGTGACAAGAGACAACAAGCGCATCGACGCGAACATCACCGAAGTATCGGGAGACAACATCCGCTACAAGAAGGCAAACTCGCCCGACGGCCCTGTCTTCGTAATGCCCGTCAAAGACATAAACTCCATAGTTTACAAAAACGGCGACGTGCAGACATTCGAGGAAACCACTGCGATACAGAGCCAGCCGGCAGCTGTCAAAAAGAGCGAGCCAGCGCCAAAAAGCGATGTGGCAAACGAGAAAATAATCTACACCGCCGCTGAATTTACTGGCGACACGCTGCCAAGATTCGAATACAAGAAAGTGTTCATCCCCGAGAAAGGCAAGATGAAGAAACGCTACGTCGGAGGCAACATGGTGCTGAAAGCCAAAGAGTTCGACAAGTTCCTCAATACTTATTGCCACGAGACATACAAAAGGGGAACAAAATCAAGCATCTTTACCGCAATCGGCGCTTCTGTTCTTATGGCAGGATGCTTAGCCTCAACATTCTTCATATCGTCCGACCCGATGATTTCACTCGGTGTCATCGGAACTGCGGCGGCTGTGTCACTGCCGTTCGACATTGTGGCTATCCACTATGGCTCTAACATATTGGAGCATTACAACGCAAACTGCGCTGGCACACCAACCAAGAAACATTAATCCCTGAAGCATAACAAGATAACGAGTCTGTCTCAATTCGCGAGGCAGGCTCGTTTTGCATATAATAGCATCTAATGGCGATTATAGAATCGGCTCTTCCGCCATTTTTAGTGATTGTAGAGCGCTGTCAAGACGATGTAATTTTGCAACCGATTTACTTAATAACAACTTAACATTACAAACAATTAAAAATGAAAAAAACATTCTTATTAACTGCTTACGCAATTCTAACTCTTGGCGCGGCAACAAGCTGCAGCGATGATGACAAAAAGGAAGCAAGCTCGATTCTTAGCAATCACGAACTTGACGGAACTTATGTGGAACTCTTCGGCGACGAAGGCGCGGCAAACTCTAAGTACGATGCCCTGTGGCTGTCGGAGGCCACAAAGTGTGTCGGCGCGGAAATGGCGGAAGCTTCGGTTCAAATGCTCAAAAACAGCATGGCTGGCAATGTACACGGCGCAGCTGCCGTAGAGATATTCGGCGACGGCTCCAACGGGTTCCCTAACGGAATGCAGTTCGACTGCCACTTTTCTAACGGCATAAAGAAAATGGTAATCAGCGGAAGCAACATCAAGGGCATTGACGGCGATGGCAACACCGTGTTCTCACACAACTACAAATACATTGGCACCGACGAGGATTCCGGATTCTTGAAATACCAGTCCACAGACGGCAATAACGATGAGTTCAAATACTTTTTCTTTTTCCCTGACACTCCAGCCGAGACCTATCACATAGAGTTCCGCTACGGAAACGAAATCGACGGATTCAGCTCATACACAAGCGGCAACTACGCTTACTGGATGTGCGCCGGAGTTAGAGAAGGCAACACTACAGAGTGCGAAAACGCCATCAAACTATTCGTTTCAGAAAACCTGAGCACAAAGTAATACTGACATATTCTTATATCACAGAGGCGTGCGGCTTATTGTCGTGCGCCTCTGCTTCTTTTAATAGACAAGCGATAAAAACTTGCTCTACAACATACAAGCGCACAATGGATATAAACGATTTTTAATATATCTTGTACCGCATATAAATATTTGTCAAACCTAAACTTATCATTTATGAACATGAAACATTTACTGTATCTGCTTGTAGCAACGGCACTCCTCGGATTCACAGCCTGCAGCGACGACGACAAGGATTCCGGTTCCGCTTCAAAATCTGCGTTGAGCAATATTTCCGACAACCAGATAAGCATCAACGGCCAAGTGTATGACCTCGACGCAATTCTGGCAGTAAGACCAGCTCAAGGGGAAGATGTAGGAGCGCATTATCTTGACATCATGCCTAATAATGCCGACAAAGACAACGACTTCCTCGGCCGTTTCGACATCGGCACACCGCTGATGGGCGTAAACATCAACCTTGCCGACCCTTTGAAAGCAGTAGGAAGCAACCAGTTCTCTGTGGGAATCACCGACAGAGATTGGGAGAACACCTTCTATGCTATGGACTGCGTAGAGGATTATATCATGTCCAGAATTATGGGCGTGGAGTACGAAAATTCAGGATTCAAGGAAGGCTCGTTCATTGCCAAGCATGACGCCAACGGATTCACACTCCAAATGCACGGCACACTGAACAATGGTCAAACAATCGCCATAAAGGTTTCTGTCCCAGAATCAGCCGTGGACTACTGGAATTAATCCTGACTTTTTAGGACTGTAAAACACAAAAGGCGGAAGAGAATCTTCCGCCTTTTGTTGTGTATGAAGCATGATGACTTATTCGTAGCACTTCCAGATGGCGTCCACTTTCTTCTTTGGCAACTTCTTGGTGAAGAGGCTGACCAGAAGCACAACCGGAAAGCCGCCGACCATGGCTATGGCGCCGCAGTCGATAGGATTTATCGGATTGCCAAGGAGCATGTTTGTGACCGTGAAGCCGACGCCCCAGACGAAGCACGCCCAAACAGCCGCCTTGGTGACGCCCTTCCAATAAAGCCCCAGCAGGAACGGAGCCAGAAACGCGCCTGCGAGCGCTCCCCAGCTGATGCCCATGAGCTGAGCGATGAACGTAGGCGGATTCAGGGCTATGAGCACCGAAATGACGATGAAGAACACGATGAGCATACGCATGACAACGACCTTGCGACGCTCCTTCTTCTCCGCCACCTCGTCGTCAATCGAACCGCCAATCACCTCATCGGCGCTCGCGCGCTTGTCACGGTAGATAATGTCGAGCGTCATGGTCGATGACGATGTCAGCACCAGCGACGCAAGTGTGGACATGGAAGCCGAAAGCACAAGCACCAGCACAAGACCTATGAGCAAGTCGGAGCTGACAGCCGTGTCGAGCATGTTAGGGATGATGTCGTCGAACTTGTAGTTGTGGCGCGCCTCGTTCCAGACTGGCTCGCCGAAGAGTCGTCCGAAGCCGCCGAGGAAGTAACATCCGCCTGCCACGATGAGGGCGAAGACGGTGGAGATTATCGTTCCGCGCTTGATGGCGCTCTCGTCGGTTATCGAATAGAACTTGCCCACCATCTGCGGCAGTCCCCATGTGCCGACCGACGTCAGCACGACGACGCCGAGAAGGCTAAGCGCGTTCGGTCCGAACAGCGAGGCGAAGTCGCCCGGCTGGAAATTCTTGTAGAGCGGACTCTCAAGGTCGTGGGCCGTAGGAGCGGCAGCCTGCATCTTGTGGAACGCCTCGGTCAGTCCGCCCTGGCTGTTGAGCACCACGGCGATGACCGTTATTATGCCGCCCAGCATCACAAGTCCCTGTATGAAGTCGTTGATGGCTGTGGCCTTATAGCCGCCGAGTATCACATAAACGGCAGTGAGCATAGCCATGATGATGATGCAGTATTCGTAAGGGATATGGAAACCCATGTCAAAAAGCTTGGAGATGCCGCTATAGACACCGGCTGTGTAAGGTATCAGGAACACGAAGGCGATGATGGACGCCGCGACGCGCAGACCCTGGTTGCCGTAGCGTGTGCCGAAGAAGTCCGGCATCGTGCGCGACTTGATGTGCTGCGTCATCTGCTTGGTGCGTCTGCCCAGCACCAGCCACGCCAAGAGCGAGCCGATAATGGCGTTGCCTATGCCTATCCACGAACTGGAAATGCCGTACTTCCAGCCGAACTGGCCGGCATAACCCACAAAGACCACAGCCGAGAAGTAACTCGTGCCGAATGCGAACGCCGACAGCCAAGGACCGACATTGCGTCCGCCCAGCACGAAGCCATCGACGTTTTTCGCCTGTTCACGCGAATAAACCCCGACAAGCACTGTGACAACGAGGAATATGACCGTGAGAAGAATCTTGATTATCATGTCTGTATCTGATTTTGTTTAGTTGAATCTTATCTGCATCTGGCACATCACCGCGTGGCTGTCGCCATGGATGAACTGACCGCCGTCCACGTACGCGCTCTTGTAAACATACTGCAGCTGCACACGGCACTTCTTGTAGAACCAGTACTGTATGCCGCCTATCGCCTTGTGCTGGTCCATGCCGAGGTCGGTGTTGAAGTCGAAGTAGTCGTATGAGCCCACGAGGTCGCAGTTCGTGTTGCCCAGCGGAACGTTGAAGGTCACGTATCCGCCACGGCTTGTCACGCCGCCGTCACGTCCTTCGAGGTATTCGCCGTGGGCGTTGAAGACCTTTGATTTATAGTCGAAGCCCGCTGTCCATCGGTCGCGCTTGTAGTTGTCGCCCACTGCGATTGACGGGTTGTAGAGCGAAGTGTTCACGGCGTGTCCCCAGCCTATCTGTCCTGTGGCTACGATGTTGAGTCCCTTCACTGGTCGGAACTCCAGTCGGCCGATGAAGTCCTTGTCGTTGTTGCCGTCCTTGCGGTTGATGCCCTGTCCGTTCATCACCTCGAACTCGTAGGCAAGCATTCCGTTAGGCAGTTCGCCGAAGAGCGCCAGACCCAAGTCACGTCCGTACTGCACGCCGTACAGAGGGTCGCTGCCGCAGCCCGAAAGGTAAGTCGCGCCCTCGGAATAGACGTCGATGGCCTCCATGGACGTAGGCGAGAGCTTGTTCTCGTATGAAAGTCCGTTCTTGAACTGTCCGAAGCGCACGGTCAGCCATTTGTCTTTGGTTATGCGGAAGTCGGTGTAATACTCCTGCACCACGCTCGAGAAGTCGTGCATGAAGAGGAACGACCATCGGTCCGTAATCCTCGCGTCCGCCCAGAAGAGCACGCGCTTGATGTCGAATGTGTTGGCGTCCGTGCTGCCACGATGTGTGTAGGTGTATCCGCCTTGCGCGTAGCCGTGCAGTTTGATGCGGCTCGTCAGTTCCTTGGAGAAGTCGTCCAGTTTCTTCTTCGCCGGCGCGAATTTCTCTGGCGGTGCGGCCTGTGTTGATTCTGCGGCGGTCGTGTCGTTGCCGGCTGCCGTCTGTGCGGTCGCTCCGCCTATGGAAAGTGCGCATGCCATCATCAGCGCGCACATCTTATTTCGTTTCATCTGTCCCGATAAAATACTTGTTTACAATCGGATGCAAATGTAAAACTATTTTTAACACAAAGAAAGAGGGAGGGGGAGAGGCGATAAACATTTGCTTTATTAAACACAAAAAAGCGTGCGGCACTCTAATGCCACACGCCTTCCGTTATAATCTATTTCACCACTATCGCTGTTCCTTGTCCTCTTTTATTTCGTCTTGTATGAACCATCCGATTCTCGGGATAATCACACCTTGCGAATCAATATCAAAGCCGACAAAACCAGAGACAAATTCCAATGGCTTTTCCATGAGCACTTTCCCATTCTCAGTACATTCCTTGTATTTAAATTTCACTCTCACTTGGTCTGCTGGCATATCTACAGTACATGGAATTTCTTTGTAATAATCTCCATTGTCATTCACATAGAAATTCAGAATCCAGCCATCTAATATTGTTGTTGTTCCCTCGATAGAACCTGAGCAACGAACTGACGCACTCGTCAACACGTCCACTCTCTCTTTCTTCACAATCCATTTCCAGAATTTTATGTCTGGATTGCCTTCTGCAGCTTGAACAAATTGAAGTAGTATAGGCTCCAAAGCTGCAACCCAATTTTCCAGACCATACTGTGACAGCTTCTTAGTCTTTTCAAGCACACGTCTCCAATCATCAGGAGTGCCTTTCAATGTAATATAAGGAATCCCGCATATCATACGGACAACCTCATACTTGAAGAATTTCTCCATGCTTTTCATCAGCGTTATTTGCGATGCGATGCGCTCATTCGCTGTTGTTGTTGAAAAGTCGCTTTGCAGAGTCTCTGCTATATTGTCTTTCGTGTTTCTGCTTATTTGCACAGAAAAAGAGTCTATTGCCGTCAACCAATCCGACTCTTCCATTTTTTTCAATGATTTTTTCGTTATAAACTGAAGCGTCTTATATCCTTCATGATCCACTAATTTAGAGCGAAGTTCCTCGCTATGCGCATTCACATATTGTGCGAATCCTTGACTAATAACAAGCCATATCATATCTGGAGTAATCATGATAGGTCTATGGTCTGCATAAGAATACAAAACGCTTGAATAAAAGACATCCTTGCTGAACAAATACAAACTGTCATTGGTGAAACTTGAGGCTATGACTTTTGGAACATCATAATGATTGGTGTTAATGTTTCTTGCTATATTGGAATAGTTCTGCTTTCTGAACCTTTGGTTCGGCGCAGGCAGATTCTCGTCCACGACGAACGTCACAGAATTGTCGGTTTTAGAGATAACATGCTCGTTTTGAGAGAATGCTAATGTTGACAAGCCAAGCAAAATCAAGGGAAACACAAGTCTTTTCATACGTCTGTTATTATTGTGCTTTTGTAATTAAATTACAACAAAGATAGTTATTGCTTTATAATAACAAAAAAGCACCGACAAGCAGAGCTCACATGAACTGCATTGTCGGTGCTTTTGCCTTATCTGATAATTATGTTATCTGTTATTATTGCGTGGTATTATTTTGAGGATTCCACCTCCACGTCTGGATCTTAATATCGGTACAGGAGGCTTCACGACTCTCAACGCATCAGGCTTCTATACATACTGCACAAGAGACGGCATACCTCCTGACTGTATCAAACGCTTCTTGCTTTTTGCACGCTAAGCGTCCCAAAAAGCCTTGTGCCGCTGTGAACGTTCTGTGAACGTTCCATCGTAAAACTTTGTAACCGCATTCTCGAAATCATCATCTGAACCATCCCAAAAAGATTCATAAAGACCATCGTTGTGATTAGTCCAAAGATGCGGACCCATACCATGATACATAAGCCCGAGAGCTATTGCCTTTCTCTTCTCAGAAAAATGAAGGTTAGCGTCAACATACTTATCATATATACGCGTCAATTCTTCAATGTATCTTAATCTGATTTCTCGCTCTTTCTGCGCTGTCAGTTGCGCATGTTCCCAATCAGGAATGGCTCTTTTAACAAACTTGTTATTACGATCTAACCCTATTCCTATTTGGTTTTTGTCAAAACCTTTGCCTTTTGGCTGAGTCCACATTTGTGTTTCTCGATTGAATCCTATACTATCAGGATTCTCTATTGAAGCGATATATGCTTCCTATAAAGATTCATTTTTCATGTTTAATTCCATATATTGCCCAATAATTCACTATTGTGTCAACCTCCCGATAACAGTCCCTCATACCATAGCATCCAAGGACTGTGTCACCTTCGTCAGTAATAAGCTTAGGATTTGCTCTTTCTGAGTCACTCCATTTCCATTCTGCAAAGAAATTACATTCACGCTGAATGTCTTCCTCAGTCAAAATATAAGGTAGTGTTATGTCCTTGTTATCATCTTCCCCAAAGGCATCTTCCTCGGAAATATAACTCCCGAAGAATATGTTATAAAAGGGCACAAGACATACACACAAAATGACAACGGGTATTATGACATATAGCAGTTTCTTCATTGGACAGGTTAGTGAAAATTATATCTTAAGCATTTAATAAATCTGTCACTGTGAGCTTTTAAGAGAATCATAGGGCATCCTCGCTAAAGAATGCCCTATGTGTTTCTGCACTATTTTACCTTACTTTACTTCCTCGAAGTCGGCGTCCTGTACGTTGTCGCCAGCGTTGCCGCCCTGGCTCTGCTGCTGTCCTGCGTTAGGGTCAGCCTGCGCACCCTGAGCGTTAGCCGCGTTGTACATCTCCTGGCTTACTGCGTGGAAGGCTGTGTTCAGCTCGTTCATCGCAGCGTCGATGTCGGCGATGTTCTGAGCCTTGTGAGCCTCCTTCAGCTTGTTCAGCGCTGCCTCGATAGGCGCCTTCTTGTCAGCTGGTATCTTGTCGCCAAGCTCCTTGAGCTGCTTCTCGGTCTGGAAGATCATGGCGTCAGCCTGATTGAGCTTGTCAACTCTCTCACGCTCCTTCTTGTCGGCCTCGGCGTTAGCCTCTGCCTCTGCCTTCATCTTCTTTATCTCGTCGTCGCTAAGACCTGACGAAGCCTCGATACGGATGCTCTGCTCCTTGCCTGTAGCCTTGTCCTTTGCAGATACCTTCAGGATACCGTTGGCGTCGATGTCGAATGTCACCTCGATTTGTGGCACACCTCTTGGCGCTGCTGGTATTCCGTCCAAGTGGAAACGTCCGATAGTCTTGTTCTGAGCCGCCATTGGACGCTCGCCCTGCAGAACGTGAATCTCTACAGATGGCTGGTTGTCGCTCGCTGTCGAGAATGTCTCGCTCTTCTTTGTAGGGATGGTTGTGTTAGCGTCGATAAGCTTTGTCATAACGCCGCCCATAGTCTCGATACCGAGTGAGAGCGGAGTAACGTCGAGCAGAAGCACGTCCTTGACGTCGCCTGTCAGCACACCGCCCTGGATTGCTGCGCCTACTGCCACTACCTCGTCAGGGTTAACGCCCTTAGAAGGAGCCTTGCCGAAGAACTTCTCTACCGCTGCCTGGATAGCAGGGATACGTGTAGAACCTCCCACGAGGATTACCTCGTCGATGTCCGAAGTCGAAAGTCCTGCGCTCTCGAGTGCTGTCTTGCAAGGGTCGATAGTCTTCTGCACAAGGTCGTCAACGAGCTGCTCGAACTTAGCTCTTGTGAGTGTGCGAACCAAGTGGCAAGGCACACCGTTCACTGGCATAATGTATGGCAGGTTGATTTCGCTTGTTGTAGCGTTAGAAAGCTCGATTTTAGCCTTCTCGGCAGCCTCCTTGAGTCTCTGCAGAGCCATAGGGTCGCTTGAAAGGTCAGCACCGCCGTTCTCGTTCTTGAACTCGTCAATGAGCCACTCGATGATTCTGTGGTCGAAGTCGTCGCCACCGAGGTGAGTATCGCCGGCTGTTGACTTAACCTCGAACACGCCGTCGCCCAGCTCAAGTATAGATACATCGTGAGTACCGCCACCGCAGTCGAACACGACGATCTTCATGTCCTTGTTCTTCTTGTCCAGACCGTAAGCAAGCGCTGCAGCAGTTGGCTCGTTCACGATTCTCTTGACTGTGAGACCTGCTATCTCGCCTGCCTCCTTAGTGGCCTGACGCTGTGCGTCGTTGAAGTAAGCAGGCACTGTGATGACAGCCTCTGTAACTTCCTGTCCGAGGTGGTCCTCAGCAGTCTTCTTCATCTTCTGAAGAATCATAGCCGAAATCTCCTGTGGAGTGTAGAGACGTCCGTCGATGTCAACACGTGGAGTGTTGTTGTCGCCCTTCACCACCTTGTAAGGCACTCTTGAAATCTCCTTGCCCACTCTGTCGTAAGTCTCTCCCATGAATCTCTTGATAGAGAAAACTGTCTTCAGAGGGTTAGTGATAGCCTGACGCTTAGCAGGGTCTCCGATTTTTCTCTCACCTCCGTCAACGAAACCTACGACAGAAGGTGTTGTTCTTTTTCCTTCGCTATTAGCGATTACGACTGGCTCGCCATTTTCCATTACAGACACGCAGCTGTTGGTTGTGCCGAGGTCGATTCCAATGATCTTTCCCATAGTTTTATTGTGTTTAGTTGTTATTAATCTTGTTTACTCTCAGCCGCCTTTCGCGGCAGCCGACATTCATTTGTCAATTCCTGTGCCAAAATCCAAACCGCATTATTTTGGCAGATTTTCACTCTCCTTTGGCAGAATCGCCATTATAAACACTGACATTGTGTCATGATTTGGCAGAAAACAGAACAGTTTTCATGACAGGAAACAAAAAAGCCTCGACTCGTATGAGTCAAGGCCTTTAAGCGTTGTCTTGCCCGGATTCGAACCAGGACAAACAGAACCAAAACCTGTTGTGCTACCATTACACCACAAGACAATCCGTTTGTGAATCATAGGCTACAAGCGAATGCAGCATAATTCGGGTGCAAATATAATCCGCTTTTCCTTATTTTGCAACTATAAGGAAATAGTTTTTCTTGCCCTTCTGAGCCAGTATGTACTTGCCGTTTATCAGCAGGCTGTCGTTCACTGTGGCGTTAGGGTCGGTGAACTTGTCCTTGTTGAATGAGAATCCGTTGGACTGTATCATCTTCCTCGCCTCGCCCTTCGATGTGAACACTGGAGCGTAGGCTGTCAGCAGGTCGAGCACGCCGATGCCTGCCTTAAGCTCGGCAAGCGAGATTTCCTTTTGTGGCACGCCCTCGAACACCGACAGGAACGTGTCCTCGTCGAGGCTCTTGAGACTGTCGGATGTAGCCTTGCCGAAAAGTATGTTTGAAGCCGCTACGGCAGCGTCGTAATCCTCTCTCGAGTGCACCATGACAGTCACCTCCTCGGCGAGACGCTTCTGGAGCAGACGTGCCTCTGGAGCCTTGTCGTGCTCTGCGATTATGCTGTCTATCTCAGCCTTGTCGAGCGATGTGAATATCTTGATGTACTTCTTGGCGTCGTCGTCCGACACGTTCAGCCAGAACTGGTAGAACTTGTAAGGCGAAGTGTACCTCTTGTCGAGCCATACGTTGCCGCTCTCAGTCTTGCCGAACTTGCCGCCGTCGGCCTTTGTGATGAGCGGACAGGTCAGCGCGTAGGCGTCAGACTCCGGTCCCAGTATTCTTCTTATGAGCTCGGCGCCTGTGGTCATGTTGCCCCACTGGTCGCTTCCGCCCATCTGCAGACGGCAGCCCTTCTCCTTGTAGAGGTGCAGGAAGTCATAACCCTGCAGCAGCTGATAAGAGAACTCCGTGAATGAGAGTCCGTCTCTTGCCTCGCCGTTCAGACGCTTCTGCACGCTGTCCTTTGCCATCATATAGTTGACTGTGATGTGCTTGCCCACGTCTCTTACGAAGTTGAGGAACGAGAAGTCCTTCATCCAGTCGTAGTTGTTCACGAGCTCAGCCCTGTTAGGAGCATCGGACTCGAAGTCGAGGAAATGCTCAAGCTGCTTCTTGATGCACTCCTGGTTGTGGCGGAGCGTAGGCTCGTCCAGCAGGTTTCTCTCTGCCGACTTTCCCGATGGGTCGCCTATCATTCCTGTCGCGCCGCCTATCAGAGCCAGCGGCTTGTGTCCGCATCTCTGCAAGTGGCGGAGCATCATGATTCCGCACAAGTGACCTATGTGCAGCGAATCTGCCGTAGGGTCGATACCAAGATATGCTGTTGTTGTGCCAGACTTTAGAAGTTCGTCTGTGCCAGGCATCATGCTGTGAAGCATTCCGCGCCATTTAAGTTCTTCAATGAAATCTATCACCGGTTTATTGTTTTATGTTTGTTATTTCCTTATTTCGTGCGCAAAGATAAGACTTTTAATTGCTCTTGGGCAACTCAAGCCCGTCAAGCAGAGTTATATATGTCTGCACCGCGCTTTCTATTTCCTCTTTGGTTATGTATTCCTCGGCTGTGTGCGACCTGCTGGACTCGCCCGGTCCCATCTTGAGCGAAGGGGAGCTCATGAGCGCCTGGTCCGAGAGCGTAGGCGAGCCGAACGTCTCGATGCCCATCTCCCTGCCTTTCGCCACTATAGGGTGGCTGAGGTCTATGTGCGACGAGTTGAGTCTTGTGGAGCGCGCCTTCACGTCGCAGAACACCTGCAGCGATATTTCGTCGAGCACCTGCTGGTTGGTGTAGCACTCGTTTGTCCTGACGTCCACCACGAAGGTGCATTGGTCTGGAATCACGTTGTGCTGCGTGCCGGCGTTTATCATCGTCACCGACATCTTCACAGGCCCCAGTACGTCGGACTCCTTGGCGAAGCGGTAGGTCTTGAACCAGTCTATGTCCACGAGCGCGTGGTAGATGGCGTTGTCGCCTTCGTTCCTCGCCGCGTGCCCAGCCTTGCCGTGGGCTGTGCAGTCAAGCACCATAAGTCCTTTCTCCGCCACGCCCATCTTCATGCCCGTAGGCTCGCCGACAAGCGCAACGTCAATCTTAGGAAGGCTCTTGAGCAGAAGCTCCATGCCGTTCTTGCCGCTCACCTCCTCCTCGGCGGATGCCGCGTATATCAGGTTGTACGGCTGCTCCTTCTGTGTCAGCTGGCTGTAAACCGCAAGCAGCGACACTAATCCGCCGCCGCAGTCGTTGCTGCCGAGTCCGATGAGCTTGCCGTTCTCCTCGGTCGGAGTGAATGGGTCATGCACCCAGCCGTTCACCGGCTTCACGGTGTCCATGTGGGCATTGAGCATCAGGGTAGGCTTCTCCGGGTCTATCTTCTCCGGTCCTATCCACAGGTTGTTCTCCACTCTGTTCACATGGAATCCGGCATCCGTCATGTAACGCTCGTAGAAGTCCGCCACAGCCTTCTCGTCTCTCGATGTCGAAGGAATGGCGATGAGTTTCTTGAGCAGTTCGTATGATTGGCTTGCGTCCATAGACCTTGTTTTTTATTGTTACTTGACTGTCGTTCCTGTGTTCTTGCCCAACTGGTCAGCCTTGGTTATGACCACCTGCTTTACACCGGCGTCGATGGCTGCGAAAGCGTTCTCGAGCTTAGGTATCATGCCGCCTTGTATTGTACCGTCGGCAACGTACTTCTCGAAGTCCGCCTTGCCTATGTTCTCTATCACGCTGTCGTCATCGTTCTCGTCTCTGAGCACTCCCTTCTTCTCGAAGCAGAACACCAGAGTCACGTCGAAGTGCTTTGCAAGCGCCTTGGCTGCCTCGCCGGCTATCGTGTCGGCGTTCGTGTTCAGCAGATTGCCCTTGCCGTCGTGTGTCAGCGGCGCCAGCACAGGCACAACGCCTTTGGCTATGAGGTCGGCGAGTATGTCGGAGTCAACCTTCTTCACGTCGCCCACGAATCCGTAGTCCACATCCTTGACCGGACGCTTGTCGCTCGTCATGTAGCCGAGGTCGGCGCCAGTGAGTCCGAGCGCGTTGAGCCCCATGGACTGCAGCTTAGCCACGATGTTCTTGTTCACGAGTCCGCCGTAAACCATAGTCACCACCTTGAGCATAGCCTCATCGGTGATTCTTCGTCCGTTCACCATCTTGGTCTCGATGCCGAGCTGCTCGGCTATCTTTGTAGCGGAACGTCCTCCGCCATGAACCAGGACCTTAAGCCCGTCGAGCGAGTTGAACGACGCGAGCAATGCGTCGAGCGTCTCTTTCTCCTCGACTATCTTGCCGCCTACTTTTACTAAAGTGAGTTTCTCCATCGGTTATAAACTTTCAAGGATTCTCTTTATGACTACCTGAGCGGATATCTCTCTGTTGGCTGCCTCTTGGATTACCAAAGACTGTGGGCTCTCGATTACATCGTCTGTCACAATCATGTTTCTTCTCACTGGCAGGCAGTGCATGAAGTAAGCGTTGTTTGTCAGCGCCATCTTCTCTGTCGTCACTGTCCACGACATATCTTTTGACAATATCTTGCCGTAGTTAGGGTCGGCGTATGCAGCCCAGTTCTTGGCGTAAACGAAGTCTGCTCCGGCGAGCGCCTTGTCCTGGTCATACTCCACCTTGGCGTTTCTTGCGAACTGAGGAGCCAGCTCGTATCCGTGAGGGTGTGTGATTACAAACTCCACATCAGCCTCGTTCATGAAGTCGGCGAACGAGTTTGGCACAGCCTGAGGCAGCGCGCGTGGGTGAGGCGCCCATGTCAGCACGACCTTAGGACGGTCCTTCTTCTTGTACTCCTCTATTGTTATAAGGTCGGCGAATGCCTGCAATGGGTGGACTGTTCCGCTCTCCATGCTGAATACAGGCTTGCCTGACAATCTTATGAACTGGTTGAGGATTGTCTCCTCGTAGTCGAACTTCTTGTCCTCGAATCTGGCGAACGAGCGCACTCCGATTATGTCGCAGAAATTGCCCATCACAGGCACAGCCTCAAGCAAGTGCTCGGACTTGTCGCCGTCCATCACAACACCTCTCTCAGTCTCGAGTTTCCATGCGCCTTGGTTTATGTCAAGCACCATCGTGTTCATGCCAAGGTTCATGGCAGCCTTCTGTGTGCTGAGTCGTGTTCTGAGGCTCGAATTGAAGAACACCAGCAGAGCTGTCTTGTTCTCACCGAGCTTCTTGTATCCGAAGCGGTTCTTCTTTACCTCCATTGCCTCGGCGATGGCCGCCTTTAGATCACCAAGATCCTTTACGTTAGTGAATGTACGCATAGTCTTATGTTTTTAAAAAATTATTGTCTGTTCGTTATCTCGAGAAGATGTTTATCATGTCGTTGAAGTCGTTCAGATATATATCCAGACACTCCTTCTTCTCTACACTCTTGCCCTTGCGCAGATACATTTTCCGGCTCTCCATCCTCACCATGTCCGCCTGCCACCTTCTCTGCGTGGCATACATGTAAGTCCGGCTGCCCATCTGCTCGTCAGCCTCCTCCACAGTTATGTCCGGCTCGTTTATCAGCTCGCTGTCGCCGAAGAATTTGTTCAGGTATGACAATGACAGTGTGTCGCTGAGAAAGACTGTCGTCCTCACAAGCCTGTTGCCCAGGAAGAACACATGCACGCTGTCGGTCTGCACGTTGCCTATCTTCACCTTGTAGCTGCATCCGTATATCTCTACGATGTCCGGCCAGCGGTAAGTGTTGCGCTTCTCCAGCGAGTATATCGCCATGTAGTTCTCCTTCGGTGTCTTGAACTTGAACTCACGGAAGCCCGGACGCAGGTCGAGCCCGACGGCGTTGCCCGCCGATGTCTGAGCCGATGCGACAGCCGCCATGGCTATCAGTATGTATGTCATGACATGTCTGAGCATATCACAGCCGGTTCTTGTTTTACTTCGGACGGACTTGACCGTCGCCCTTTATGAGCCACTTGTAGCTTGTCATCTCAGGCAGCGCCATAGGTCCTCTGGCGTGCAGTTTCTGAGTGCTTATGCCTATCTCCGCGCCCATGCCGAACTGTCCGCCGTCGGTGAATGACGTAGGCGCGTTCACATACACGCAAGCCGCGTCAATCTCAGTCTGGAACTTCGCCGCAGCCTTATCGTCCTCGGTTATTATCGCCTCGCTGTGGCCTGAATCGTACTTCGTTATGTGAGCGATAGCCTCATCTATGTCCGCCACGGTCTTTATGTTCATCTTGTAGTCCTTGTACTCGGTGCCGTAGCTTGTTTCTGTCAGCGGCTTCAGCAACGAGTCTGGGTAATGTCCCTTCAGCGAGTCGTACGACTCCTCGTCGGCCTCGATTATGACATTTGAGTCAGCCAGCGGAGCCAGCAGCTCAGCCAAGTCGTTAAGCCTTGATCGGTGCACTATCAACGAGTCGAGAGCGTTGCAGACGCTGACACGTCTTGTCTTGCCGTTGTTTATTATCGCCTTGCCCTTCTCCACATCGCCTTGCGCGTCGAAGTATGTGCTGACAACTCCTGCGCCTGTCTCTATCACTGGCACACGGCTGTTTTCTCTCACGAAGTTTATGAGTCCTGCGCTGCCTCGTGGAATTATCATGTCCACGCTGCCAACCGCGTTCAGCAGCTCGGCTGTGGACTCTCTTCCGGCAGGCATCAGATGCACGACGTTCTCGTCGATACCGTTCGCCTTAAGCACATCCTTTATCAACGCCACGATGGCGCTGTTTGAGGCATGGGCGTTAGTTCCACCCTTGAGCACACAAGCGTTGCCGCTCTTGAAACAGAGCGAGAACACATCGAACGACACGTTTGGACGCGCCTCGTAAATAATGCCGATAACACCGAAAGGCACGCTCACTTTCTTCAGTTCCAGCCCGTTAGGCAGTGTCCTTTGCTCCAGCACCTTGTTGAGAGGCGATGGCAGCTGAGCCACTTTCCTTATGTCAGCCGCGATGCCTTTAAGACGGTCCTCTGTCAGCAGCAGACGGTCGTACATCGAGTCGCTCTTGTCCATCTTGGACAGGTCCTCGGCATTAGCCTTCAATATCTCGTCTATATGTTTCTCGGTAGCGTCGGCAAGAGCCAGGAGCACTTCGTTCTTCTTCTCCTCACCCACCAGATTCAGTGTTCGCGACGCGTTTCTTACCGCAGTTTTCCAATCTATGCTTGTCATGTCTGTGTGTGTTTTAATCCTTGTTTGTAACGGGCAGCAGATAGTCGCAGTGTATGAACGGCTTCACGCCCTTCTTGCCGACAAGGGTTTTCGCCCTGTCCGAGCCGTACTGCACTCGTCCCACTCCCAGTTCGTTGCCCTCCGGACCGAATATCTTGACTATGTCGCCTTTCTTGAACTCGCCTTTAATGCTGTCGATGCCCACGAACAACAGCGACGATGCCTTTCCTCCTGCCAAAGCCTCCTCGGCGCCGGCGTTCACATGCACCTCGCCCTTCGAGAATCCCTCGCTGTGGGCTATCCACTTCTTCACGCTCGACACTCGCTCCGACGGCTTGAACACTGTGCTCATCACGTCATTGCCCTTCTGCATCAGACTGCTTATTATGCCGTCCTTCTTGCCATTGGCTATTATCACGGCGATGCCCTCAGCCGCCACCTTGCGCGCTATGTTGCACTTGGTTCTCATGCCGCCTCGGCCAAACGACGATTTGCTCGCCTGTATGTACTGCGACAGGCTCTTCTCCGGCAGCACCTCTCTTATGACGCTCGATTCAGGGTCGCTTGGGTCGCCGTTGTATATGCCGTCGATATTGCTCAGGATTATCAGCGCGTCCATGTCCATCATAGTGGCAATGAGCCCGGACAGCTCGTCGTTGTCGGTGAACATCAGCTCGGTGAGCGATGTCGTGTCGTTCTCGTTCACTATCGGGATTACGCCTTGCTGCAACATGGCGGACATGCAGTTCTTCTGGTTGAGGTACTGCTGCCTGTTTCTGAAGTTCTCCTTCATGGTCAGGACCTGACCGCAGAATATGCCATGCTGCTTGAACAGCTCGTAGTATCTGTTGATGAGTTTCGCCTGACCCACAGCCGAGAGAATCTGGCGGCTGGATACGGAATCAAGGTGCGGCGGCAACGTTATCTCGCTTCTTCCGTAAGCCACAGCGCCCGACGAGATAAGCACGACCTCCACGCCATTGTTGCGCAGAGCCGCTATCTGGTCCACTATGTGCGCTATGCGTCCGTCATCCACCGAACCGTCCTTGTTGGTCAGCACATTACTTCCTACTTTTATCGCTATGCGGTTAAATCTCAGTTCCATAAAGAAAGACGAGTCACGTTTGTCTAAATTCTTACAAATTTAGCAGATAATGTTCATTTCTGTCGCCACTTGACGCAAAATTATCACAAGCGGCCTTGGTCGGAATAGCTGTAGTACCTCTTTCCAGCCACAATCACATGGTCGAGCACCCTTATCTCCACTGCGCCGAACCCTGTGCGCAGCCTTTGCGTCACATTGTCATCCTCCTTGGACGGATGCAGCGTTTCGGACGGATGGTTATGGCAGAACACCACCGCGTCGGCAAGCCTGTCTATCGCCTTTTTCAGCGCCAGCTTCACATCCACGAGCGTGCCGGACACGCCGCCGCTGCTCAACCGCTCCATGCCTATCACCCTGTTCGCTCTGTTCAGCATCAGCAGCCAGAATTCCTCTGTATGCTTGTCGGCGAGCATCGGGTGGAATATGTCGAAGATATCCTGGCTGCACTTCACCTGCGGCTTCTCAAGCGCATCCTCTCTCGCGCGTCTGCGCCCAAGCTCAAGAGCCGCAGCCACTGTCACTGCTTTCGCCTCGCCCACGCCGTTGTACTCCATCAGTTCCTTGATTGTCCGTTTGCCAAGTTCCACCAGATTGCCCTTGGAGTCGTGCAGTATGTCGCTCGCCAGCTCCACAGCCGTCTGCCGCGTGTTGCCCGACCCGAGCAGTATGCCTATGAGTTCCGACTCTGTTAGCGACTCGGCGCCTTTGGCAAGAAGTTT
>CAMHCZ010000003.1 GCA_946183755.1 uncultured bacterium
GATGTCGTCCATGCAGCTCACTCCGCCGCTGGCTATCAGATATGTCTCGGGGTCTTTGCTTAGGATGCTCTCGTAGAGGCTGAGCGACGGACCTTGCAACATGCCGTCCTTCTTTATGTCGGTGCATATAACTTTGCTTATGCCCTTGGCTCTGTACTTGCCGAGAAAGTCGTACAGGTCGATGTCAGTGTTCTCCTGCCATCCGCTTATCGCCACTTTGCCGTCCTTCACGTCTGCGCCGAGTATTATCCTGTCCGCGCCGAATTTGCTTATCCATCCGGTGAACACTTCTGGGTCCTTCACGGCGATGCTTCCGCCGGTCACCATCGCCGCGCCCGATTCGAATGCGATTCTCAGGTCCTCGTCGGTCTTCAGTCCGCCGCCGAAATCGATAGTCAGGCTGGTCTTTGTGGCGATGCTCTCTAATGTCTTGTGGTTTATAATGTGCTTGGCTTTTGCGCCGTCGAGGTCCACGACGTGCAGACGTCTCACACCTGCGTCCTCGAATTCCTTAGCCACCTCTACGGGGTTCTCGTTGTAAACTTTCTTCTGGTTGTAGTCGCCCTGCGAGAGTCTTACGCACTTGCCTTCTATGATGTCGATTGCCGGTATTAGTTCTATCATGATATTCGCTTTGTTAACTTATCGGCGGCAAAAATAAACTATTATTGTTGCTTTCCCAAAAAGAGAATCCTTATCTTTGGCATTACATTTGCGTTATGCAATAAAAGTAATAACCTAATAAATAATACTACAATGAAAAGAATTGCATTTTTATTGAGTTTGGCTCTTATGGTTCCTGCGGTCGCATTCTCCGCTAAGAAGGAAAAGGCTCCTAAGGCGCTTAAGACAGTGAATTATGAGAATGTAAAGATTTATGCACAGTCTGGCCGTAACTCTCAGAAGAGAGGCAGCGCGGTTTCTTTGATAGACGGAAGAACAATGGCGCTCGAAGACGGCGTTAATGACACTCGTGCTGTTGACATCATGCTGTTCTACGGCAAGGTGGACCACTCTAAGACTAAGTTCTTCACATTGTTCTCGCCTGGCAACCCAACTCTGAACATCGACTGGGAAAAGGACGGCGGAACATCTCCTTACTGCAAGTTCGAGGGCAAGAGCGACGATCCAGACGCTTATTACGCTTTGAAGAACTGGAAGAAACGCAACGAGACTAAGATGGAGAAGGTTGAAGGCATAGATTTCGACGCCGCTACCGGCGAGCAGATTAACTCGCTTTCTGTCAGCGACTCATACTGGGTTAAGGACGTAAAGGTGGGCGATGTTATCCTCTTTGAGCTTGGCGAGACTTCTTACAAGGCTGGTCACAAGGGACTTATCAAGGTCGTAGCTCTCGAGGACGACGAGACTAAGCCAGATAAGAAGGGCGTTGGACAGAATCAGCGCTTTGTAATCAACATCAAGTATGTGAAGTAAAACATCAATACAGAGAAAAAGAAAAGAGTCGCAGCGATGCGGCTCTTTTTTGTTATTGATACGTTTCTATCCATGCTCTGAAATCCTCCTCGGTGCCGTTGAACACGTCCATGTCCACATCGAACGAAATTCCGTTCACCTTGCCTTTGTGCGAGTATTGCCACAGCACCCATTTCTCTTCTATGTTGGGATTCTCTTCGCTGTTGAGGTCGCATATCCATATCTCGTTGTTGTCGAAGTGCCCTTTTATCAGGTCTTTGTAGCACTCCTTGTTTGTGTAAATCACTGGGTGTATGCCTGTCTCCTCGTATATCACGCTATCGAATCTCGTTATCTCCCTTATTCTTCCCTTGATGTATTTCTCCCCGGTGCGTCTTATTGTGCTTGGCGGCGAGTATTCCACGTCTAATGCTGGCGGCAGGTCCTTGCCTTCGAGTGTCGAGTTTTCCAGGAAGAATCTGGCTTGCTCCGCACCGTCTTTCTCGAACATGAAGAAATGGTAGAATCCGGCGGTGATGCCTTCGTTCTTGGCTTTGTCGTAGTTCTTTTTGTGCCGGCGGTTTATGTGTGTTGTGCCTTGTGTGGCTTTTATGTAAGCGAACTTGACTCCGTCCTCCTTCACCTTGTCCCACTTTATTGTGCCGTTGTGGTGCGATATGTCTATGCCTATGACTTTGTATTTGTCGTTCTTTGGTCTTGTTATCTCCTTGCCTATACCGGTTTCGCCTCTGCCTTTGTGTCTGCTCACGAAATATGTTATCGAGCCGAGTATGGCAAGCGCCACGAGCAGGCTGACGAAGCTGCAACCTGTTTTTCCGCTCTTGCTTTTTTTCGTGGTGGTTCTCGCTTTCTTCTTTCCGCTATTCTTTTTCGCCGCCATTTTCTTTCGGTAGGTATTGTAGGTTTATGTTGCTCATGGCTTTCAGCAATGAGGCTCTGGCATTCTTGTTCAGTTTCTCGAACTCGGCTATCAGCTTTTTCGCGCTTGTTCTGCTTGTCTCTTGCGAGTGCGGACATTCCTTGAGTGTCGTTCTGTAGCCCCTGCTCATGGCGAATGCTGCCACATCGTCTTCGTTGGCGAGATACAGCGGCCTGATTATGCTGAACGGTATGCGGTCCAGATTCAGCAGCGGCGGCACGGCTCCGAATGTTCCGTGGTAGGTCATGTTCAGGAAAAGCGTTTCCAGCACATCGTCGAGCTGGTGGCCTAAGGCTATTTTGTTGCATCCGTATTTCTCCGCAGCCTCAAACAAGGCTTTTCTTCTGTCTCTCGAGCATGCGAAGCAGATGGACTTGTTGCTGTCCACTTTGTCGCCGGTCGCCTCGATAGCCTCGAAAAACACGCCTCTTTCCTCGCAGAAGTTCCTTAGGTAATCGATGTCAGTCTTGTAACCTATGCGTTTCGATGTGATGTGTATGGCTTTGAGCGTGAACTTAGGCTTATCGACTCTCATGCGTTGCGACAGCAGCTCAGTCAGCACAAGCGAGTCCTTGCCTCCGGACAGTCCGATGAGTATGCGGTCTCCGTCCTCTATCAGGCAGTATCTTTTGAGTGCTTGCGAGAAAGCCCTGTAGAGCTTCTTGTCGTTAGTACCAGTTGTTTGAGTATGAGTAGTCTGACCGTTGCTCATATTTCAAGTCTGCGAGTAAGTCGGATGACACGTGCACTGTGAAGTTGTAGCTTTTGTATAGTCCGAAAGGCACGATGCTAGCCGACATCGACCAGCAGTGCAGGTTTCTTGTCACAGAAAGTGTCGAGTATGTGATTTTGCCTTCGTTAAAGTCGTATGACAGACCCATTGAGAGGTTCCAGTTGGATGTCAGTGACAGTGTTCCTCTCACGCCAAGGTTGTGTGTCAGCTCTCTCTCGTATTCCATGGCGGTCGTGTCGAACTTGGCTGTGTTGCCGTATCTCATGGAGTAGTCGAATGACAGCGACCATGGCAATGAGAACTTCTCGTATCCGTCGGTGTCGGTCTCTTTGTCCTTGCCCTTGTCCTTCTCGGCCTTTGCTCTTGCGTTGGCTTTGTCCATTTCCTCATCGACGTCGGCTTCTGTCAAGCCCTTGATTTTTTCGCCTTTGTTCTTCTTCGAGAATGTGGCGTTAGACAGCGAGTATGAGAACGATGTGCTCGCGTTTATCAGTCTTGGGAACATGCCGTCGCTTGACCTCAGCCTATCGATGTGCACAGGCGAGCCGTAGCTGTTCAGTCCGAGTTTGTAAGGGTCGAACACGCCGTTGATGTTCAGAGTGAATTGCTTAGACAGTTTAAGTCTCAGGTTCGCGTTTATGTTCGACCATTTGAGCGAGTCTGCCGCGATATTGTATGATGTGGAGATCGAGAACGCGTCTATCAGCGAGATTTTCTTGAATGTGTCTTCGCCGGTCGTGTCGTTCTGCTGGCGCACTTTCATCTCGAGGTTGTTGTTCAGGTTTATGTTTATTGAACCAGCCATGCCTTCGCCAGGCACACCGAACTGTCCGGATGCGAAAGGCGAGTACTTGACCTTGGAGTAGGTGAGCGAGTCGGAGTTCAATCTTTCGTAAGTCTTGTAGTAGCCCCAGAAGTCGGTCGCGAAGTCCGGGTGGTAGGTGAACGACACGGTCGGAGTGAACACGTGTCTGATTCGGTCTATCTTCTTGCCGCCGAATATCTTGAGCGGCTTGTAGAATCCGTAGAGCTTTGTTGATGCCGAAATGCCGGCGTTGAAGTCGAACACGCGCGAGAATCCAGCCACAGTGTCTCTTGCCAATTCATTCTCGGTGTAGTTCCACGACTGGTTGACGTGCTGCATATACCATCTTGAGTGGTAGTTCACAGTAGGGGTTATCGATATGTACTTCAGCACGTTGAATGACGCTCCGATAGGGATTGTGTGGTTCATGCCGTTTTTCCAGTCGGTCACGAGCGACGACTTCAGCACTTTGTCCTCTTTCGTTTCTATGGAGTTGGTCAGATTTCCTGTGTATGAGATATACAGCTTCTCGTACCATCTGTCCTTGCCTATCTTGTTCTTCCTTTTGAAAGGGTATATTCTGTTCATTGTCAATGTCACGTCAGGGAGCGTGAGCGACAGTGTGGAGTCGGACGTTCTCTGGCTCGCGAGCAACGAGGTCGATATGGCGAAAGGAGTGTTAGGGAACGTGTGCGAGTATGATATTGACGAAGATTTCGTGTTCTGTGTCAGCTGTGACGGGTTGTAGTAATTGTCCACGTTGCTTCTGTCGTAGCCCGATGACGTGAAGTTGACTGAGGCAGAGAACGTCGAGTTAGGCATTGACTTTGGGTTCTGCGTGTGAGTCCATGTCAGTGCGAAGTTCTTGTTCTCGGTGTAGCCAGGAACTTCTTTTTCGCCGAACTTGTCATTTCTGTAGCTTATGCTGACCTGTCCGTTGAACTTGTATCTCTTCACGTATCTTGATGTTCCGTTCACTGCCCAGCTGCCCTTGGTGTAGATGTCACCGGTCAGCGCGAGGTCGAAGTAATCGTTTATCGCGAAGTAGTATCCTCCCTCTTTCAGGTAGAATCCTCGGTTCATCTCGTCGCCGTACGACGGCATGATGACACCGGAAGAATATGACTTGGTGAATGGGAAGAAGCCGAAAGGCACGGCGAGCGGAAGTGGCACGTCCATAAGCACCATGTAGGCAGGTCCAGTCGCCACCCAGTGCTTTTGCTTCACTTTCGCCTTGGTCAGGTTGAGGTAGAAGTGCGGATGCTCATGGTTGTCGCAGGTGGTGTAGTGCCCGTTTTTCATGTAGAAAATGTCGTCGCCAATCTTTTTCGCCTCCTTGCCGACAACATATCCGTCTCCCTGCTTCACGACGGCTTGCCTTACGAATCCCTTCTTTGTGTCGTAGTTGTATTCTATGGTCCTCGCCTCGTATTCCTCGCCGTTCTCCTTGAACACAGGAGTTCCCACGAGCGCGCTGTCTGCGTCCAGCACTCCGTGCGCGTCTATCTTTGTGGAATCGGCGTTCAGGTGGATGTAGTCGGCAGTGAGCTCCATATTCTCATACTGCACAGAGCCCTCGCCGTACATGTATGCGTTGCCGGCTTTGTACAGGACAATAGAGTCCTTTGCCGTGTATTTCACAGGCGCGGTGAGCGATGATTTCTTCTTTGGGGTTGAAGTCGAGTCCTGACGGGTGGTGTTGCTTGCGTCTTCCGCTTTTTCCGCCGTGGTAGAGGTCTTCTTTGCGTATGCGCTTGTAGCGATGCTTGTCAGCAATAGCGGTATGGCTAGTAATAACAAGTATTTTGGCTTGTAAAGTTTCATTCTTATTTGCGCGCAGCAACCCATTTTTGTTTTAATCTCGCAAATTTAAGCAAAAGATAGACCAAAACTCAACGCTTTCGTCCTTTTAAAGAAATTTGTGCCTATTTTTTTAGACTATGAAATATGTGGGTGGTATAATATGGGAACTTTGATTATTTTTGCCATTAGTTTAAGATTGGTATGATGCCATTCTTTATCTTTTTGAAAATGAATAGAAGAGCAAAACTTTTAATATCGCTGCTGATTCTCTGTATGCAAGTGCCGCTTGTTTCGGTCATGGCACAGACTGAGCAGAGAAAAACCACTTTCACAGTCACATTGGACGCTGGTCACGGCGGTCATGACCCGGGAGCCATCGGCGCTATTTCGAGAGAGAAGAATATCACTTTGGCGGTCGTTAAGAAGATAGGAAAGCGAATATCTGAGGAAAACCAGGATATAAAGCTCGTTTACACAAGAGATGTGGACAAGTACATCACCCTCCAGGGCAGAGCGGACATAGCCAACAAGGCGAAGTCGGACCTTTTTGTGTCTGTGCATGTGAACGCCAACAATAACCGTGAAGTAAGCGGCTGCGAGACATACACGCTTGGTCTGCACAAGACACAGTCCAACCTCGATGTCGCTATGCGTGAGAACTCTGTGATACTCCTCGAGGATAATTACAACACCAAATACGCAGGATTCAACCCTAAGTCGATAGACTCATACATAATGTTCGAGTGCATTCAGGACAGATATGTTGACAAGAGCGTATGGCTGGCTTCTGAAATCGAAAAGAACTTCGCTTCGCGCAACAGGCGCGACCGCGGTGTGCGCCAGGCTGGATTCTGGGTGCTGCATAAGACGGCAATGCCTGCTATCCTCGTGGAAATAGGATACATAACAAATGCGGAGGAAGAGAGATTCCTGAATACAGAAGACGGACAGCAGAAGATAGCCGATGCCATCTACGAGGCATTGCTTAAGTTCAAGAGAGAGTATGAGATAAAATCAGGAAATCAGAAAATCGTAGTTCCGGCTAAAAGCGAGCCTGTCGCAGCCAAGCAGGACAGCATAACCGAGGCTAAGACAACGCAGAAAAAGGCAGAGGAGAAGGCTGCAAAGACTAAGCGTGACGAAAAGAAAGAGGCGGTGAACAAGTCGGTCGAGGCGTTCAAGGAAGCGAAAAAGAAGGAGAAAGAGGAATTAGAAAAAGCTGCCCAGAAGAAAAAAGAGGCGGAGGTAAAGAAAACTCAGGAAGAGAAGGTGGAGAAAGTTGAAAAAGCCAAGGAAGTAAATAATGACGAGGTCGAGTTCAGACTGCAATTGTCGGCGCTGACCAAGAGCATTCCGCTGAATTCAAGCGCATTCAAGGGATTGGATGTTGATGTTTACCAGGAAGGCGGATACTATAAATATACATACGGAAAGACAGCCAGCTACGACGAGATCGTCCGTCTGAAAAGCCGCATAAGCGACAAGTTCCCGAATGCGATGATTATCGCGTTTATGGGAGGACGCAAGGTGTCGGTAGCTGAGGCGCGTAAAAATCAGAAATAACAAAGTTCAAATATTATGTTTCAGAAAATCTTCACACGAGAAGTAAAAATTGGTTTATTGGCAGTTGTATGCGGATTTGTGTTGTTCTTCGGATGCAATTATCTGAAAGGCATCAACATATTCAATCCGATGAACTGCTATTTCGCCAAATACGAAAACCTCGGCGGACTGATAGTGTCTTCTCCTGTGTACATCAAAGGTTACAAGGTTGGCCAGGTGAGCGAGATACGCTACGACTTCACCAAGGACGTTCCTTTTGTTGTCACTCTTGACATTGACATGGACGTCACTCTGCCGGAAGGCACAGTGGCTGAACTCCAGGACGACGGACTCCTTGGCGGCAAGTGCATAAACCTGGTCATCGACAACCATAAGACTGCTTATGCGAAGAGCGGCGACACATTGGCGGTAAGCACAAAACTTGGTGTTGTGGATATGCTCACAGGCACGCTGGTGCCTAAGGTCGAAAGCGCGGTTTCTTCCGCCGACTCTTTGATGAAGGCACTCAACAAGATTGCTAATTCAAAGCAGGTGACAAACAGTCTGAACTCTGTGGAGAAAATCACGTCTAATTTGGAGACTACGACGACAGACCTCAAGAAGGTCGTGAAGAACGATGTTCCTAAGGTGATGACCGACGTTGACAAGGCTGCGGTGAATCTGGCTAAGGTCGGCGAGAAAGTCAATAATCTGAAGATTGAGGAGACTGTTGATGGCGTAAATAATGCGGTGGCTGAATTCAATGCTGTTGTCAAGAAGATTAACAGTTCCGAAGGCTCGGCAGGAATGCTTCTCAACGACCCATCGCTCTACAACAACCTGACAGACGCAAGCAGAAATATTGATGAGCTGATAAAGGACGTGAAGTCGAATCCAAAGAGATATGTACACTTCTCTGTGTTCGGAAAGAAGGACAAGAAAGATTAAGGCATCGTGAGTGATGCTGTAAAAAGAAAAGGCACGGATTTCCGTGCCTTTCTTTTTTTGTGTATGGAAGTGTTTTTAGTCTCTTCTTCCCATGAAAATCATGATGTAGTAGAGCAGTGTGCCGAGCGATCCTAATGCAGCTACAACGTAGGTGTAAGCGGCTGCGTGGAGCGCGTCTTCCACCATTGGCTTCGTTCTGTCATCGACGATTCCAGCTCCTTCGAGCCAAAGGACTGCTCTTTTTGATGCGTCAACCTCTACAGGCAAAGTCACGAACGCGAAAATCGTTGTGATGGAGTAGAGAATGATGCCGGCGAGCAGCAGAGTCGTGCCAAGCTGGTTTGCTACTAAGAGTCCGCCTAATATCAGCCACTGCATCCATCTTGAAGCTACGTTTACTGCTGGGACAAGCTTGGTTCTCAGTTTCAGCGGCCCGTAAGCGTCGGCGTGCTGTATCGCGTGTCCGCACTCGTGAGCAGCTACGGCAGCCGCAGCGATGCTGTGCGACGAGAACACCGTCTCTGACAAATTGACAGTCTGGTTGGCTGGGTTGTAGAAGTCGGTCAGTGAGCCTTGCGTAGGGAACACTTTCACGTCGTTGATGCGGTTCTCTCTGAGCATTTTCTCGGCTATGTCCTTTCCTGTCATGCCGTATGGCATCATCACTTTTGAGTATTTCTCAAATTTGCTTTTTAGTCTGTGGGATATTATCCATGATATGAGCGCGAAGCCTATGAATAATATCCATCCTGATCCTGTGTACATCATATAATATTCGTTTTTTGTTTAGCGTCTATAATTTAGCAAAAATGCTGCCAAGTGGATTTTGGCAGCATTTTATGACGATTTGTCTTGAGTCTGTTATTTTCTCACTATTGTCTGGTCTCTGTCCGGACCTACTGACACGATGTAGATAGGAACTTCGAGCTCCTTCTCCAGGAAGCTGATGTAGTCCTTGAATGCCTGTGGGAATTCAGCTTCAGACTTGATTTTTGTCATGTCGGTCTTCCAACCCTTTATTTCCTTATAGACAGGCTTGATGTCGTCGGTCATCTCGAATGGCAGTTCGTTTGTCTGCTTGCCGTTTATGTCGTATGCCACGCATGCCTTGATAGTGTCGAATCCGTCCAGCACGTCGCTCTTCATCATGATGAGCTTTGTTACGCCGTTTATCATGATGGCGTACTTCAGTGCCACGAGGTCCACCCAACCGCATCTTCTCGCTCTGCCAGTCACAGCTCCGAACTCAAATCCGAGTTTTCTGATGAGCTCGCCAGTCTCGTCGTGGAGCTCGGTAGGGAATGGTCCGCTTCCTACTCTTGTGCAGTAAGCCTTGAAGATTCCGTACACTTCGTTGATGTTTCTTGGAGCCACTCCGAGTCCGGTGCACGCTCCTGCGCATATTGTGTTGGATGAAGTCACGAATGGATATGAACCGAAGTCCACGTCAAGCATAGTTCCCTGAGCGCCTTCTGCCAGGACTGGCTTGTCCTCCTTCAGGTAGTTATTTATAACATGCTCGCTGTCGATGAATTTGAACTGCTTGAGTTTCTCTACGCCTTCGAACCATTTCTTCTCAAGCGGCTCAAGGTCGTATTCGAAGTTCAGGCTCTTGAGTATGGCTTTGTGCTTGTCAACAGCAGCCTTGTACTTCTCGTCGAAGTTGTCGAGTATGTCGCCGACTCTCACACCGTTTCTGCTTGTCTTGTCAGTGTATGTCGGACCGATGCCTTTTCCTGTTGTTCCGATTTTGCCTTTGCCTTTAGCAGCCTCGTAAGCGGCGTCCAGCAGTCTGTGTGTAGGCAGTATCAGGTGTGCCTTCTTTGAGATGTAAAGTCTTTTGGTCAGGTCGTGTCCAGAAGCCTCGAGCGCTTCCACTTCCTCCTTGAAGAGTGCTGGGTCAAGCACGACTCCGTTGCCGATTATGTTTACGGTGTTGCCTTGGAATATTCCAGAAGGAATAGATCTCAGCACATATTTCTGTCCTTCAAACACCAATGTGTGTCCTGCGTTCGGACCGCCCTGGAATCTTGTAACAACATCGTAGTTCGGTGTCAATACGTCAACCACTTTGCCTTTGCCTTCGTCGCCCCATTGCAGACCTAAGAGTACATCAACTTTTTTCATTTTCTATTTGTATGTAATTTTCTGTTGTTCTGTATTATTCGTTTTGCCAGTTTCCGAGCAAAACAATCGCAAATATACTATTTTTGTTTGAATCTTTTCATCCGCCAATCGCTCAGTTTGCATTTTTCGCGGACTGCTCCTGTGTTTTGCCTTTATCCGTATTTTATTTCTGTCATTATTTCCTCATAAAGCAGTCGGCTGGTTTTGTTTCCGCTTTGGCTCAGATGTTTGATTCTTTCCTCTATTGCCGGAGTTTTTATTCTTTTGTCGTGTATGCAGCCTTTGATGAATTCGGCGCAGCTTTTGGCGAGTATGTAGCTCGCTTTTTCTCCTAATGATATGCTTTTGCTGAGCATGGCTTCTGTGTGTGCGTCGTCCATAAGGTTTATGCGCTTGGCTGCCGCCAACATGCTTAGTCCTGCAGTGTTCTCGTCGTTGCCGTCCGCCCATGCCAGCAGAGTGTCGTCGTTCATCCTTGCGGTGTCAATGTTGCGGCTCAGCTCCATGAGCACCTCGAGACTTGGTGACTCTTGAGCGTATCTTTTTATGCGGTCTTCGCTCATCTTGTCATTTGGAATCATCATTGTCGCGATGAGCATTTCCTCTCTTACACCCGATGCCCACAGCTTTTCGGCTATTGAACTGTCTTTTTCATGCGAAGCGGCGATTTCTCTCAATTCATGCATAGGCACACCATATACGAGTCTGTATCTCTGGCAGTTGTCTTTCATGGCTTTGGCGGCAATGCCGTTCATCCTAAGCCTGAGAGAATTCTTTATTTCCGCTATTTTTTCTTCGCTGCTGTTCATTCTATTTGTGTTGTGAAAAAATATTTTTGTCTTTCGTTGTTAAAACAAATCTTCTGACGTATATTTGCACCCGCAAATTCATGGTGGATGTAGCTCAGTTGGTTAGAGCGTCGGATTGTGGTCCCGAAGGTCGTGGGTTCGAACCCCATCTTCCACCCATAGATTTCAAAAGACTCGTGCTGATACAGCGCGGGTCTTTTTTTGTGTGGCGTTATCAGTCTTCTTTAAGTCTCTTGGACATAGGCACAAAGAGCCAGAATGACACGAATCCTGCTATCAGCGCGCAGATGCCTATCACACTCCAGTCGATAATCGTTCCTGTGAGAGTGTCTATGTCGTAGTCCATGTGGTCTTTGGCGGTTATGATGCCGGCCCACTTCAGACCTTGCCTAAGCAGAGCCTTGAGCGGTCCTTTGAATACGGATGCGCCTTTCTTTATGGCTCCTCTTATGGCTTTGTCGAACGCTTTCTTCGCCGTGTCCTGCACTTTCGATTTCACCATGACTCCTGACATCTTAACGGCAGACACCGCCAGCATGTCGTAGTTGAACGATTTCTTATCCTTGCTTCCGTATATGGTCTCGATTTCTTGCGCCACGGCGAACTGCTCGTACTGAAAGAACACAATGTCGATTACGATAGCCGGCCACATCAGCCAGTTGTCCGGAATCGTGCATAGCGTGGTCATGCAGAATGCCATGAAGGCGTGGTGGTATATGCACCTGTCGGCGGTCTTGCTTGCCGCTTTTGCGCCTATTGTCGCGGCAAAGCCTTTTTCGTTCAGTTCCTCGGCTGTGACGTCGTGTTTGCGCAGGTATTTTTTCTTTATGAGTTTGCAGATTTGCTCACGGTTTTCGTAGTATGCGTGCAGGGTTTTGATGTTGAATATGGACTTCATCGCCTTGTCGTACAGTCCCATCGCCCAGTTGCCTATCTGGCTTATCTTATTTATAATGGTTGCCATTGCTGTCTTTGTGTTTGTCCTGCAAAATTATAACAAGCTTTTTTTAATCTGAAAAATGCGTTGTAAAAATAAGAAAGGTGGGCGATTTGCCCACCTTGTCTTATCTTGTTTTCTGTTGATTTATTCTTCAACCACAGTCACCACGAACTCCACGCGTCTGTTCTGTGCCTTTCCTGCCTTTGTGGCATTGTCGGCTATTGGCTTGGTGTCGCCGTATCCAGTGGCCGTCATTCTCTCGCCCTCTACGCCTTTCTTAATAAGATAGTTTCTTACGGCGTTAGCTCTCTTGTCGGAGAGTTTGAGGTTGGATTCCGGCTTGCCCACGTTGTCGGTGTGTCCGTTTATGTCAATCTTGTACTCAGGATTGTCTTTCATAATCTTAGCGATCTGGTCAAGTATTCCGTACGAGCTTGGCAGTATGACATCCTTGCCAGTCTCGAACTGTATGCCCTTCATAGCCTTTTGGAAAATCTTCTTTGCCGCAGCTTTTATTTCTGGGCATCCGAAGTTCGCCTTCGTTCCGATGATAGCTGGGCACTTGTCCTCGTAGTCAGCCACACCGTCGCCGTCTGAGTCGAGAGGGCATCCGTTAGCGTCAACCATTCCTCTTGCCTCGGCTGGGGTGTTAGGGCATCTGTCTATGTCGTCAGGTACTCCGTCGCCGTCGGCGTCTTCTGTACATCCCTTCTCGTCGACTACATATCCCTTGGCTGAGTTAGGGCACTGGTCTAAGTAGTCAGGCACTCCGTCTTCGTCGGTGTCGAGAGGGCAGCCCTTGGCGTCAACCTTGCCTCTTGCCTCTATTGGTGTCTTAGGGCACTTGTCTAAGTAATCAGGCACTCCGTCGCCGTCATTGTCGAACGGACATCCGTTCTCGTCAACTGCGATTCCTTCTGGAGTGTCAGGGCACTTGTCCAAGTAGTCAGGCACACTGTCGTTGTCGGTGTCTATTGGGCAGCCCAACGAATCTACAGTCACGCCGATAGGTGTCTCTGGGCATTTGTCCACGTTGTCTGCCACGCCGTCAGAGTCGGAGTCGATAGTACATCCCTTCTTGTCAACGATGTATCCGAACGGAGTGTCAGGACAGATGTCTTTCTTGTCGCTCACACCGTCCTTGTCGGCGTCCTTCTTTTTCATCTTCCATCCGAGCTCAAATATGAATCCAGCCTGGATGTTGGCGTGCTTTGTCTGCGATGGTATGTACTCCTTTGTGAAGTGCAGAGGGATTCTGTCCACAGCTATGAACATATTCCATGGTGCCAGTCGGAACTGCAAACCGGCTCCGAAAGTGTTGTACTGTCCGTTGAGTATGGTGTATGAAACGGTTGTGCTGAGCCAGTTGAATGGTCTCAGGTTTGCCGATGCGGTGAGCTCTGTCATTATGTTCTTGTTGTAGAACAGGGTAGAGGACAGGAGTCCCAGACCGAATCTGTTGTCCCACACGTTGTATTCGGCGCCGACATTGAGTCTTGTGCTCAGGAATGTTGTGTAATGGTCGTGGTTTGCGTCTTTGTTGAACGCGTTCTCGAAATCCTCCTTTATCTGGTTCCATTTGCCATCGATGTCGCCGTCAATGCCGTAGTCGAATCCGTTGAATGCGTATCCTCCTGCGACTTGCGCCGTTGTCGTGTTGCTGTTCCATCTGATGAAGCCCAGGTCGGTGACTGCGGCCGACAGCTGCAAGCATGGCAGCACGTTGTATGTCACACCGAGGTCGAGTCCAAGTCCCCAGTTTGATGTGAATATGTCGTCGGCTGAGAATTTGCCGAAGTCGGTAGTTATGTGTCCGTAATCGATAGTGTTGTCCTCGCTTATCGGTATGTCCACGACATCAGGGAGCGACGCTCTGATTTTGCCAGAGCCCTTTATCTGCCATTCGTCCAGACCTGCCTTGACTTTAAGTTTCTCAAAGTCGGTCGAGAAGTTGGCTTGTCCCATCAGATATTTCGCCTTACCACCGACGGTCCATTTGTCGTTTATAACTCTTGAGTAACCCACAGAGAACTCTGTGTACATGGTGCTCGACAGTCCTAATTTGCTGAGGTCGTAGCTCTTTGTTCTTGTGGAGTCGGTTCCGAACAGCACTAATGAAAACAGGTCCTTAGGCAGGTTGCCGACAATCATGAACTTCTCGTTGATGCCGAATGTGAAGAAATTCTTTTCCTTGATTCTGAATCCGAAGTTCAGAATGTTCAGTGTCATACCAGCGTCGATGGTCGTGTTTTTCTTGAGCTTCTTATAGAACTTCTCTCTGTCGGCCGACGGATGAAGGAATGTTATCGTTGAGTCGAATCCGTTGACGTTCTGGTTGTATATGATATCGTTCAGTTTCAGCGAGTTGTTGCCGAATCCCACTCTGAAGTTAGGCAGCACAGGCAGATCCACGTATATGTCGTGCTCTGGCTGGAATGCTGGGTTATACTCACTTCTTTCTTGAACATTGTTCATGAAGTACAGTGTGTTTACCTGTTGCGCTTCTGCGGCGACACTAATGACGGCAGCGGCGATTATGTATTTTAGTGATTTCATCATTCTTATGTCTTTTTCCGTTTGTTAGAAGTGTATGCCTTCGGCATAAATGCCGCCCTTGAATGTTATCTTGTTGTCTTTGCTGATTCTCACCTTGTGGTCGAGAGGCTCAGGATATGTGGAAACGGTCACGACCATGTGTTTCGTCCGCTTCAAGTCTTTTATCATGTCCTCGTCGTAGTGCAGCCAGATGGTGTCGGTCACAGCGCTTGTAGCGTTGCCCGAAGCGTCGGTCTTTCCGCTGGCTATGTCGAATGTGTAGTCCTTGAATGTGGTGATGACGTTCTCGTTCTGGTCGAGCATCTTGAACTTCACTTTGCCGCCGAATGGGAAACTGTTGGTTGCCACGAATCTGATTGTCGCCTTTCTTACAAACTCGTTGTCGAGAATGTCGTCGATGTTCATGTCCCTGATAGTGTCGGTGTATGTGAAGTGGCATCCTTCCTCGAACCACAGCGGCATGACGAATTTCACGTTCAATTTCAGGAAGTCTGTGTTGTTGAGTACTTCGGCAAGAGAGAAGCCGCTCTTTCCTGGCTTTGCCTGATATGAGAAGTCCAGTTGGTATCCCGTCACGGCCTTGTCACCAATCAGACGTCCCAATGTGCTTGTGCTGCTTGGCTTTCCTTTGTTAGTGATTACTTTGCTTACTTCCTCTTCTTCTGGGATGATTGTCAGATCATCGTACTCCACAAATGCGCCGGTGCTTCCTGTCACCTTTTCCAATATGAGGTCGATATTGGCTTTAGCGCTGTTCTTCGATGTTATCACGATGTGCGGATCTGCTGGCTTTATGATAATGCCTTCAGGAAGATCCTCATAGAAGCTGTAGTCAACACTCCACAGTGTGTCCTTCTTGTTACCGTCCATGAGTTTCAGGTTCGGAATGGAGTATGTGGTATCGTATGTCAGTACAACGAAACCGTCCTGGGTTTCCAGTTTGTACAGGGAATTCATGTGCGCTCCGTGCTCGGCAAGCAGGTCCTCCATGTTGAATTCCGAATTTCCGATAGGAATTGCTAATGTTTCTCCTATCTGCATCTCGCTTGAAATGTTGCTGAGATTGATCTTGTCATCAATACATGATGTGACAAGCGATGTGCAGCATAAAGCGCCAAGTAGAAATTTGGTGATTTTCATTGTGGTATCTTGTTGAGTTTATCTTAACGGTTGAATAAGCAAAAATATAAAATAATTAAATGTAAAAGGCTTTTCACATAATAAATATATGTGTTTTAATTAATGTTAGAATAGGGAGCTCTCTCCCACGCATTCCTTGGGGAAATTCACGAAGTGCAGTTTCTTCTTGGCTCTTGTTATGGACGTGTATAGCCAGTTGTAGTAATCCTCGCTCTGTTCGTAGCTCAGCGAGCCTTGGTCGATGAACACCGAGTCCCACTGTCCGCCTTGCGCTTTGTGGCACGTTATGGCGTATCCGAATTTTATCTGCAATGCGTTGTAATGCTCGTCTTCAGCGATTTTTTTCATTCTGTCTCGCTTGTTCGGTATGTCGGAGTAGTCCTCCTCCACGCCTTTGAATAGTTTGTCGTTCAGTTCCTTGGTCGCTTGCGGAGTGTCGGCGTAGATGGAGTCGAGCAGTATTTTTGCGTCTATTTCCTGATCGTAGTCTATCATTCTGAGTGTGGCTTCGGCGAATCTCAGTCCGTATAGTTCCTCGTGCCTTCTCACTCTGATTACCTCGGCCATGTCGCCGTTGGCAAGGAATTCCAGGTTTTTGTACTCCTTGCCCCAGAAGTAGTTGTTCTTGATTATCATGACGATGTCTCCGCCGCCTATCTCGTCGTCGCGTTGCAGCACCTGCCTTCTTATGCCTTGGTTGTAGATGAGCGCTTGCTTGTTGCTTCTGGTTATGACGATTGTCTCCTCGGTCCCGTTCTTGGAGTATTCGTCTTCGAGCGCCTCGGTGAACATGGCTCCGTTTATGCTCTTCACATCGTCGAAACCTTCTATTTGCAGTTCGGGGAGTGATATGCGTGAGCCGTTCTCGATTTTTTTGCGGATTAATGTGGCGTTGTGGAGTATTCCGCTGTCTCCGTCCTGTCTTGCCACAGTGCTCAGGTACGATTCTTTCACTTCGAGTCCGTAGCCTTCCAGCCGGTCTTTTGACATGGCGGGGCTTTTCTCCTCTCCGACGGGCGGCAGCTGTGCGTCGTCGCCTATCACGATGAGGCGGCATCCGGCGCCGTTATATACGAATGTTATGAGGTCGTCAAGCAGATTTCCGCTGCCGAAGATGCTTTCGCCCTTGTTCGTTATCATCGACGACTCGTCCACGATGAACAGTGTGTCAGTCGCTTTGTTGTCGCTCAGCGAGAATTTTTCGTTGCCGAACGCGTTCTGCCGGTATATCTTCTTGTGTATGGTGTAGGCGTTCTCGCCCGAGTACGACGCCATGACTTTGGCGGCTCTTCCTGTCGGCGCAATCAGCACGGTCTTCATCTGCGCCTTCTTCAGCACTCTGATTAGCGCGCCCACAAGCGATGTCTTTCCTGTGCCGGCATGTCCGCGGAGCAGGAATAGGACATTCGGCTCTCTGCTGCACAGAAACTCCGCGAGGTTCGTTATCGCGCCCCTTTGCTCGTCGTTGGGAGTGTAGGGGAGTTCTTCTATTATCGCATTTTCCAGCAATACCGTATCAGCCATTTTGTTGTCTTCTTGTGCTAAGTTATTTTTTTTCTCAAAATACACACATTGTAAAGTTTGCAGATTGAATTTCTTTTATAAATTTGCAGTGACTTTGCTTTGTAATTGAGCAATTTCGTATCTTTGGGATTCGAGTAATGCAAAGTTATTACTAAGTGAGCATAGAAGCAAAAAATAACAATAATTAGAAATATGAAACCAACAATCAAAATTTTCTTTGTTTTAACCGTACTTTTGGTTATATCAGCAGCAGCACTTGTCGTATTTAACATACAGAGTGTGACAACTCCAATCCACTTCACTGACGAAAAGGATGCCCGCGAGCAGAAGGTAATCGAGGCGCTCGTGAATATCCGTAAGGCAGAGCAGGAGTACAAGAATCAGAAAGGTCAGTACACAGAGAGTTTTGATACACTTGTCGCTTTCATCCAGAACGGTAAGATGAAGCAGGTGAAGAAAGAGGGAACTCTGACAGACGAGCAGCTCGAGAAGGGCTTGACAGAGGCTAAGGCGCTTGCTATCGTCAAGAAGGGCAACGCTAAGGAAATCGCAGAATGGGGACTTCAGGGATTCAGCCGTGACACAGCTTACGTTGACGTTCTTCCTGCATTGTTCGAAGGCATCTATGACGCTAACACAATAAACAACATCCGTTACATACCTTTCTCTGACAAGGTGGACGGCAAGAAGAAAGAGTTCGAGTTGAGAACCGGCGTTCAGGAGAAGAACGGCATCAAGCTCCCTCTCTTCGAGGCTAAGGCTCCTTACGAGTCATACCTTGGCGACCTTGATCATCAGGAGCTCGTAAACCTCAAGGAAATCCAGGAGGAGCTCGGCAGATATGCAGGTCTGATGGTTGGTAATGCCGATGAACCAAACAACAACGCAGGTAACTGGGAGATTTAATAAAACACAACTGGTAAAACAGTTTTTCATATTCGGAAATCCAGTCGGAGTCTTTTCTCCGGATGGATTTCTTTTTATTTAGGAAAAGACTAATGAGAATAATAAGCGGAAGCCATAAGGGAAGGAGAATAGAGCCTCCGAAAAACATGACGGCAAGACCGACAACCGACTTTGCCAAGGAGAGCCTTTTCAACGTGCTTAACAACATAATGGATTTTGAGGACGCTATGGTGCTTGACTTGTTTTCTGGCACAGGCAGCATATCTTACGAGTTCGCTTCGCGTGGAGCGGCTTCGGTGGTCTCTGTTGAGCAGAGCAAGCTGCATGCGACCTTCATAAGGAAAATGAAGACCGACCTCAAGTTCGACTCAATGAACATAGTGCAAGGCGATGTGTTCAAATACATAAACACTTGCTCGTCGAAATTCGACTTGATATTCGCCGACCCGCCTTACGCGCTTCCGACTCTGCCTACGCTCCCTGACCTTGTGATGGGGCGTGGAATGCTGCGCGAGGGCGGACTGTTTGTGCTGGAGCATTCGTCGGCATACGATTTTTCGGACTCGCCATTCTTCAAAGACCATAGGCGATACGGAAGTGTGAACTTTACTTTCTTTGGCGTGTAAATGGCGAAATTCATATTCAATACGACATTCTGCATGGAAGACAGCGACACGCAGGTCTTCTTGTCTTGGCTTAAGGCGGAGTTTCTGCCGGCGCTGACGAGCAACGGCATGGCTTCGGACCCTGTGCTTTCCAAAGTGCTTGCGGCGACGGAACTTGGCGATGGTCAGTCGTTGTCGCTTCAGTTGAGGATAGAGGACGACGCCAGCCTCGAAAGGTGGCAGAACGCCGAATGGCCTCGATTAGAGGCGTCGGTTGTGTCGAAATTCGGTAGAAGAGTGCTGTTCTTCTCGACGGTAATGGAAATCTTATGAGCGACGAAGCGAGCAAAGTCATAGACGGCAGGATAATCCTCGGCATAGACCCAGGCTCCAACATAATGGGCTATGCTGTGCTGAGGTGGTGCAAAGGCAGAAAGCCGGAACTTGTGACCATGGGAGTTTTTGACCTCAGAAAGTACAAGGACCATTACCTCACGCTTAAGAAGGTGTTCGAAATGGTGGTCGGCGTTATAGACGAGTACCACCCGGACGAGATGTGTCTTGAGGCACCATTCTTCGGCAAGAACGTTCAGTCCATGCTCAAACTCGGCAGAGCTCAGGGAGTCGCCATGGCGGCAGGGCTGCACCGCGATTTGCTTATAACCGAATACGCCCCGCTGAAGATAAAGATGGCTATAACCGGCAACGGACAAGCCTCGAAGGAACAGGTCGCGGATATGCTCAGGAGGATGCTGTCCATACCTCAGGAAAGCATGCCTAAGTTCCTTGATGCGACTGATGCTCTGGGTGTGGCGATGTGTCATTATTTCCAGATTTCGAAGCCCGTCAGCACACAGAAGGCGTATTCGAGCTGGGAGGATTTCGCAAGGAAGAATGCGTCGCGAGTGCGTGGAATAGTAAAAGAAAAGAACAAGATAAATAAAAAGGAAGATGATACAGATAGATGACAAGATTGTGAGTTTCGATGTTTTCGAGAAAATGTTTCTTTGCGACCTGACCCAGTGCAAGGGCATCTGCTGTGTGGAAGGCGATGCCGGAGCTCCGTTGGAGAAGGGTGAGAAGGAAGAGTTGGAGAAGGCCTACGATGTGATAAAGGACACTTTGCCTGAGGTTTCGAGAAAACTGATAGAGGAGAAAGGCGTCAGCTATGTTGATATCGAGGGCGACGAAGTCACGCAGATTGTAAACGGCAAGGAATGCGTGTTCTCGTTTGTGGATGAGGACGGAGTGGTGAAGTGCGCTGTGGAAAAGGCTTATCGCGAAGGCAAGATAAAGTTCAGAAAGCCTATTTCGTGTTATCTGTATCCAGTGAGAGTGGATGTGTACAAGGACTTCGAGGCGGTAAATGTGCACAAGTGGAGAATATGCAAGTGCGCGTTCGAGTGCGGCGAGAAGGCTAATCTTCCGGTTTACAGATTTCTGAAAGAGCCTTTAATCGCGAAGTACGGGCGGAAATGGTACGATAAGCTGTGTGTGGCGGCAGTGGAGTTTGAAAAGGCGAAGAAGGAGTGGAAGCGTGATATAAAGTAAAAAGACAGAGGAATATATGTGCAAAAAAAATGTCAGCCGTTGGGCTGACATTTTTTTATTTCCATTTGTATATGCGTTTTTTGTGGAATTTGTTTGACAACAGTCCTTTGAGATATATCAAAGGCAGCAGAATGTCGAAGAAAATAATCGAAAGGTAGAAGTGACGTTCTGCAAGCACAGTTGCCGTGCGGTTCATGATTATCATCTGCGTGATGAGTCTTACGAGCCATACGCCGCCAGCGATTATCTTAAGCATGGCAGGTGCCAGGATGATGGTCAGCACAATGGCGAGGTAGAACAGTCCGCGGCTTGCGACTTCTGTGCCGATGAGAGCCTGCGTCTTGCTCTTGTAGAATGGCGACGTAGAGAGGTGTCTTTCCTTCTGGTAATACCATTCAGAGAATGTTTCCTTAGGTTCCGACACTGTTTTGCTGTCGCTGTCGGTCTCTACTCTTGTGTTGATGCCGTTGGTGTTGCTGTTGACGAACAGATCGTCGTCGCCGCTCTGCAGGTGCAGGATGGAAGCGAATCCGCGGTTGTCGAAGAATATCTTGTTTCTGTACGCCATGTTTCTTCCTACGCCCATGTATGGTACTCCGCGTATGGCGAATCCCATGTATTGCAGAGCGATGAAGAATGTGTCGTAAGAAATGAGGTGTCCGAGAATTCCTTTTTTCTTCTCGTATGCGCCGTATCCCAGCACAAAGTCCTTCTTGTCGGTGAAGTTGCGCACCATGAGGCTTATCCAGTTCTCGCTCACAGGCTTGCAGTCGGCGTCGGTCAGCAGGATTATCTCATTGTGGGCGGCTTTGATGCCTATGGTTAATGCCAGCTTCTTGGAACTCATCACCTTGACGTCTTCTGGCACATAAGTGCTGTAGAGGTTGCTGTATTGTCTCTTCAGGTCAACAAGCAGCTGCTCAGTCTCGTCGGTGCTGCCGTCGTTTACTACAATCACTTCAAAGTCATGATACTTCTGGTTGAGTACGGCTGGCAGGAATTCGCGCAGATTCTCGCTTTCGTTCTTTGCGCAAATTATGACAGAGACGCCAGGCGCTGATTGCAGAAAAGGCAGTTCGGCTCTTCTTTTCTTTTTTTCCTGCGACAATATTCCTGTGTAGAAATATATGTAATA
Organism: uncultured bacterium; assembly: GCA_946183755.1. GTDB lineage: Bacteria > Bacteroidota > Bacteroidia > Bacteroidales > Paludibacteraceae > UBA4363. The sequence goes on from CAMHCZ010000003.1 coordinate 21,481, forward strand.
GAACATCTGGATTATGAATGCGATGCCGATGACGCCGACTATCGCCCAGATGTATCCATCGAGTTCTGCAGGATCAAAATATAAATCTATATTAGGCATGTCTGTTATCTCATTTATATTTTATCAGAAAGGTATCCGACAGGCAGGTCACGGAGATTGTATCTTGATGCCATGATCTCGCCGTATGCTCCTGCGCTGCGTAATGCCAGCAGGTCGCCACGCTTGGTCTCGTTGAGACTCACCTCCTTCTGGAACACGTCGCTTGATTCGCATATCGGTCCTACGACATCGTAAGTCTCCTCCTGCTCGTCGCTTGTGATGTTCTCTATGCGGTGGTATGCGTCGTAGAGCGCTGGGCGGATGAGGTCTGTCATGCCAGCATCGACAATCACGAACTTCTTGTTGGTGCCTTGCTTGACGTATGTCACCTTGGTGATGAGGCTGCCGCACTGAGCGACAACGCTTCTTCCTGGCTCGCAGTGCAGAGTCTGTCCTTCGCGCAGTTTGAGGTTCTTGCTGAACAGGCGGAAGTATCCTTCGAAGTCAGCCATAGGGAAGTGGTTCGGATGCTCGTAGTTGATGCCGAGTCCGCCGCCTATATTTATGTTCTTGAGGGTTATGCCCTGGCTCTCGAACTCGTCTTGCAACTCGTTGATTCTCACGCATAAATCCTCGTATGCGCTGAAGTCGGTTATTTGGCTGCCAATGTGGAAGTGCACTCCGATGAGTTCAAGGTTTGAAGCCTTGGCTATGAAGTCAGCAGCGAACTTAATGTCGTTCATGCTGAATCCGAACTTGTTCTCGTTGAGTCCGGTAGTGATTTTCTGGTGTGTGTGAGCATCGATGTTAGGGTTGATTCTCAACGCCACCTTGGCAGTCTTGCCCTTTATTGTGGCAAGGTCGTTAATCACCTCAAGCTCAGGGACCGACTCTACGTTGAAGCAGAAAATATCGTTGTCGAGAGCGAAGTTTATCTCCTTGTCTGTCTTTCCGACTCCGGCGAAGACTATGTCGCTTGGCTTGAATCCAGCCTCGATGGCAGCCTTTACCTCGTTGCCGCTGACACAATCGGCGCCTAAGCCATAGCTTGAAATGAGGGCCAGTACATCGTGGTTTGCGTTAGCCTTGATGGCGTAATGCACTTTGTATCCGTATTTGCCGCTTTCCTCTTTTATTGTAGTCAGAGTGTTGCGCAGAAGTTCTGCGTCGTAGTAATAGAAGGGGGTCTCTATGTTTTTAAACTTGCTTACAGGAAATTGTCCTTTTATCGTGTTGCCCATTGTGTCTTTTTTTGTGTGTTAGAAAAGGTCTTTGCTTAAAGCCTTCAGCGCGTTGATCTTGTCCTCGGCTTTCACCAGCAGAGATACGTTGTAGTTGCTTCCTCCGTAGGAAATCATTCTTACAGGAATGTCCTTCAGCGCGTTCACAACCTTAGCCTGGAAGCCTACGTTCTCTTGGCGCATGTCGCCCACAACGCAGATTATGACCATGTCTTTCTCTACCGACACAGTACCCAGCTTGCGCAACTCGTCGACAATCTCGTCAAGCTTCTTTGTGTTGTCCACTGTCACGGAAACACCGACCTCCGAAGTCGTGATCATGTCTATCGGAGTCTTGTAGTGCTCGAATATTTCGAAAATCTTGCGCAGGAATCCGAAAGCGAGGAGCATGTGTCCGCTCTTTATCTTTATGGCAGTGATGCCGTCCTTGGCTGCAACAGCCTTAATCTGGTGCTCGATGAAGTCGGTCGAGATGGTTGTTCCCTTGGCCTTAGGCTCCATGGTGTTGAGCAGTTTCACAGGCACGTTGGCCTGCTTGGCAGGAAGCACGCAAGTAGGGTGCAGAATCTTGGCTCCGAAGTAAGCGAGCTCGGCAGCCTCCTCGAAGTGGAGCGAAGCCACAGGCTTTGTGTTCTCCACGAAGCGTGGGTCGTTGTTGTGCATGCCGTCGATGTCGGTCCAGATCTGTATCTCGTCGGCCTTCAGCACAGCTCCTATGATAGACGCAGTGTAGTCACTGCCGCCTCTCTGCAGGTTGTCTATCTCGTTGTATGAGTTCTTGCAAATGAATCCTTGTGTGATGTATATCTGCTTGCCCTTGTTGGCGTCGAGAGTCTTCTGGATATTCTCCTTGATGTATGACATGTCTGGCTCAGCGTTCTTGTCGGTTCTCATGAAGTCGAGAGCGGCGAGAAGCACAGAGTTAACGCCTTGCTCCAGCAGGTAGTTGTTGACAAGCGCGGTGCTGATGAGCTCGCCTTGCGCCACAACGATTCTTTCCTCTATTGATGAGAATATTCTTGTGGAACTTGCAATCTCGCGCAAAGTATCGAATCTCTCTGCGATTATAGCCTTTCCCTTAGCCTTGAACTCGTCTTTTGTGTAAAGCTCGTTTACAGTAGCTTCGTATTTCTTCTCGAGTGCGGCAATCTTGTCAATGGCACCGGCTGGGTTGTTTTTGTACAGATAGTCCGAAATCTCGAGGAGAGAGTTTGTCGTGCCGCTCATGGCGCTCAAAACTACAATCTTGGTTTCATTGTCTTCTGTGATAAGTCTGCTGACTTCTTTCATTCTCTGCGCAGAACCAACGGATGTTCCGCCGAATTTTAGTACTTTCATCGTTTTATCTTGTTTTTTTTAGTTTATGCTTGTCTTTGTTTGAATAATAATCTGCAAAGATAATTATATTAATGTTTCTATGGGGGTGTGATTTTCCTATTTTTTAGAATAAAAGCGGCAAAAATGTATTTGGCGATTTTTTTTGTCGGTTTGGTGGTGCTATGAATGTAATGCGAACGATTTGTGAGAATTGGCTTGTTGGTTTTTGCCCTCTTTTTTATATATTTGCCAATTCTAAAACAGATAAAGCCGCGAAGGCATAAAAACTAATAATCAATAAACAAAAACAATAAGCAATGGGAAGAGCGTTCGAATATCGCAAAGCAAGAAAAATGAAGCGTTGGGGTAATATGGCCCGTACATTTACGAAACTTGGTAAGGAAATCACAATCGCAGTGAAGAACGGCGGTCCTGACCCTGACGGAAACCCAAGACTTCGTGCTTTGATGCAGAATGCTAAGGCGGCAGCGATGCCAAAGGAGAACGTGGAGCGCGCAATCAAGAAGGCGACCGACAAGGACACTTCCGATTACAAGGAAATGGTGTATGAAGGATACGCTCCTCACGGAATAGCAATCGTAGTGGAGACTGCCACCGACAACACAACAAGAACTGTGGCTAATGTCCGCTCATACTTCAACAAGTGCGGCGGCAACCTTGGAACAACAGGTTCTCTGTCTTTCCTTTTCGACCACAAGTCAGTATTCAAAATCAAGGCTAAGGAAGGCGCTGACATGGAGTCGCTGGAGCTGGAGCTTATGGACTTCGACGCAGAGATAGATGCCGACGAGGAGTCAATCGTAATCTACGGTCCGTTCGAGGCATTCAACAACATCCAGAAGTATCTGGAAGACAACGGATATGAAATTGAGTCATCTGAGTTTGAGCGCATACCTAATGACACAAAGGAGCTCACAGCAGAGGAGCGCGCAGACGTCGAGAAACTTATCGACAAGCTTGAGGAGGACGAGGATGTGCAGAACGTTTTCCACAATATGAAGGAAGACGACGAGGCTGAGGCATAAAATTGTATTAACCTTAAATTTAAAACATAAACTTTGATGAAGAAACTTGTAGTATTATTGCTTGCATTCGTGTCGGTAGTGGCATATGCAAAAAAGAAGGATGCAAACGAAGGTTTGCCTGAGTCTCTTCCAATGAAGCCAATTTCGGACTCGGCTAAATACGAGCCAGTAAACCCAACTTTGCTGAAACAGACATTAGCAGTGCCTTCGACAGCCGAGAGACCAAAGATCTCTACTGCATCGGCACAGGATATAAACGACAGACTGGCTTCTGCTATAACAGATTCCATCCTGAGAGCCAAGAAGATAAAGGTGAGCCCAGACTTGGTTAAGGCGGAGAAGGAGATTAAGGACATGTTTGACCGACTGCTGACCAACGATACTCATTCGCAGGAGAGAGTTGACATGAACGACTCAATCCTCAACAAAATGAGAGACGCGCTGAGACTGCAAGGCTCGTTCTTCTATCCATTCGAGTCGCTCAAGAACATCGGCCGTATCTATTCCGACGACTACAACCTCAGAGTGTACACTTGGGCTATAGAGCTTGAGGACTATAACTACAAGTTCTACGGACTGGTGCAGAATCTGGAGACCGACCGTGTCTATGTGCTGGAGCAGAACAGCCCGGTTTACATCCCAAGAGAGAACCAGCAGATACTGCCACGCAGATGGTACGGCGCTCTTTATTACAAGATTATAAACATAGTGAAGGGCGACGAGCCACAGTACGTTGTGCTCGGTTGGAGCCAGCCTAATCCTAATATGAAAATGAAGGTCATCGATGTGCTGAACTTCTCGAACGACAGACTGATGCTCGGCGGCGACGAGACTTTCAAGAGCTACAGAGGAAAGGTGGCGAGAGTCGTATTCACATACTGCGCCGACCTCGGCATGACACTCAACTACGACGAAAAGAAGAAGAGATTCGTATTCGACCACGTCACTCCGCTGGTTGACTCAAACAACAACCCAACAGGATGCAACGGACCAGACATGTCATACGACCAGTTGAAGAAGAAGGGCAAGAAGTTCGTCCTGAAGAAAGATGTTGAGATGAACAACGCAGAATAGTAGCATTAAAATAATGTGATATAGCTTTTTGAGAAAGTTGATGCTTCTTATGGCGTCAACTTTCTTTATTTAAATGATTGATACTATGATGTTTCCGATTGCAAAATCAAGTGTGATCAAATATTTGCCAATGGCACTGTTGGCAGCGGCGACGGCAATGCCGATGAACATGAACGCAAAACATAATAAGACAATAAAAATGAAGACAGACGTGAAATTCAATTACTTGGTAGATAGATTCGCTGACATTCAAGTGTTGAGATACCAGGTTCCCGGTTTCGAGGATTTGACACTCTCTCAGAAACTTTTGATATACAACTTAACCAAGGCAGCGGAAGAAGGCAGAGACATACTCTTCGACCAGAACTGCCGATACAATCTGCTGGTGAGAGGCGCTTTGGAACGCATGTACATGATGGACGGCATGGATAAGTCGTCGGACGATTACAACGCATTCCTCACTTACATGAAGCAGGTGCTCTTCGCCAACGGCATACATCACCACTACGGCTGCGAGAAGTTCACTCCGGCATTCTCTCAGGAATGGTTCAAACAGCACTACGGCAAGCTGGACACCGAGAGCAGAAACGTGCTGGAGAACTTGAACAGCAATATAGGCGAGGCTAAGACTGCTGAGGAGACTTTGCTTAAGGTGATATTCGACCCGATGGTGGCGCCAAAGAGAGTGAACCAGGCTGACGGCGAGGATTTGGTGAAGACTTCCGCTTGCAACTACTACCTGAATGTGTCGCAACAAGAGGCTGAGGCATTCTACAACGCAATGAAGGACGGGAACGACACCACGCCGCCATCGTACGGCATGAACTCGAGATTGGTGAAGAAAGACGGCGAGGTCTATGAGGAAGTGTGGAAGGTTGGCGGCAAGTACTCCGACAAGATAGAGAAAATCGTCTATTGGCTGGAGCAGGCGAAACCCTATGCCGAGAACGCCAAGCAGAAGGATGTGATAGAAACGCTTGTGGAATTCTACAAGACCGGCGATTTGAAGACATTCGACGAGTATTCAATAAAGTGGGTGGGCGACACGGACTCGAGAGTGGACTTTGTGAATGGATTCATAGAAACCTACGGCGACCCGCTCGACATGAAGGCTTCGTGGGAATCCATCGTGAACTTCAAGAACATCGAGGCGACACGCAGAACGCAGATTCTGTCAGAGAACGCGCAGTGGTTCGAGGACCATTCGCCGGTGAGCAGCGAGTTCAAGAAGAAGGAAGTCAAGGGCGTGTCAGCCAAGGTCATAACGATGGCATTCTTGGGCGGCGACTGCTATCCAGCCACTCCGATAGGCATAAACTTGCCTAACGCCAACTGGATAAGGCAGATGCACGGCTCGAAGTCGGTGACCATAGAGAACATAACCAACGCCTACGACAAAGCCGCTCAGGGAAACGGATTCGCTGAGGAGTTCATGCTCTCCGACGAGGAGATAGAGCGTTCCAAGAAATACGCCTACATCGCCGACAACCTGCACACTGACCTGCACGAGTGTCTCGGACACGGCTCCGGACAACTGCTGCCAGGCGTTTCGCGCGAGGCGCTCAAGGCTTACGGCTCGACAATAGAGGAGGCGCGAGCCGACCTCTTCGGACTCTATTACACAGCCGACGCCAAAATACTCGAGCTCGGGCTGCTGCCTACAAAGGACGCCTACAAGGCTGAGTATTACTCATATATAATGAACGGACTGCTGACACAGCTCATAAGGATAAAGCCGGGCGACGTGATAGAGGAGGCGCACATGAGAAACCGAGCGCTGATAGCGAGGTGGGCATACGAGAAAGGCAAGAAGGACAATGTGATAGAACTGGTGAAGAAGGACGGCAAGACCTACGTCAAGATAAACAACTACAAGGAGCTCAGAAAACTCTTTGGAGTGCTGCTCGCCGAGGTGCAGAGGATACGTTCGGTGGGCGACTACGAGGCGGCAAAACGTCTTGTCGAGGACTATGGTGTGCAGATAGACCCGGACTTGCACAAGGAGATTCTTGAGAGATATAGAAAGCTGAACTTGTCGCCATACAAGGGCTTTGTAAACCCTGTGTATGAACTCGTTAAGGATGAGAATGGCAACACGGTGGATGTGAAGGTGACATACGGCGAGGACTTTCTGCATCAGCAATTGAGGTATGACGGATTTGTGAAATAACCGTTCTCTTTTTAAGAAATGTAAACTTAAAAAAGTGCCGTTTCGTTTTTTTTCTGCTCATATTTGTGATACGTTATGGTTCGTATATAGTTAAAACCTAATATAATTGCCTATGAAAAGAATGTTTGCGATTGCGGTTTCCGCAATGTTCACAGCCGCTGTCAATGCGGCGGCTCCGGTAATTTCATTATCAACAACGCAACCAACGATACCAGGCACGTCTGTGGCGTCATTGGCAATAGGAACTTCGAGTCCTTACGCAGTGTCCACAGTCATTTCTGACCCGACAGACCCACTGCAGACAAGCGGTGTGTATGTCAACATCACAAACAGCCCGACATCGTTCTCGTTCACATCGGACAAATCGAGCGTCGTCGCTGTGGCTAACTGCAAGTGCGAACTCGTTTCCGGTACGACTTATAAGGTTACAATCGTTCCGAGCGGAGTGGGGTACGCGACAGTCGGACTGGCTGCGAGCAACGGAAGCAATTCGTCGGAATTCAAGTTTAAAGTAGCGGCATCAGCTGCATCTGCGCATCCTGCCAATACCGTGTTCCCAACGACGATAGCCGATGCTTCGGCTGCGGCTCCTGTCGGTACCGACTATATGCTCATAGCCGATGACGAGGCGAATCTGCTGAGGCTTTTCCACAGAAATTATTCTGGACAAGCTATCAAGACTTTTGACGTGACGAGCGGTGCTGGCGGAGAAAATGGCGAGGAGTTTGATATAGAGGGCGCTTCTGCAAGTGTGAAGTATAACCCAGGAAACAGACTTTACTGGATAACATCGCTCGGCAATAACAAGAGCGGCAAACTGAAGCCATATAGAAACAGACTGTTCGCAACAGATGTGACTGGAACAGGCGCTGACCTTACTGTCACGGTGAAGAGCTATTCCACCAAGATGCGTGACGCGCTGATAGCTTGGGGTGACGGTTGCGGATGGGACTTTACAGCGTCGGCCAAGAAGGGGGTTGAGCCAAAGAACATTAATGGCTTCAATGTCGAAGGACTTGCCGTGGCTTATGGCGGCGAAGTGGCGTATGTGGGATTCCGTGCTCCGTATGTGCCCTTGAAGAATGTGACACCGACGAGTTCAAACAGAAAATACGCTGTGGCGGCTTCTGTCACTAATCTGGAGACCATGCTGAATGTCAATGGCGAATCGTCGATAGCGCCAACGTTCGGCGAGCCAGTGCTTTTTGACTTCGGCGAACTGGGCATCAGGTCTATGGAGAGAATCGGCACTGCCGGTTTCGTGATAGTCGCTGGCTCGTATGCAAGTGGCGGAACGCCAGCTATATATCTGTGGAACGGAAATGTGCCAGCGAACAGCGGAAGCAATCCGCTGACAATAGCGGGCAATGACCTTGTGAAGTTGAACGCTGACCTTACGGGCTTGGTTGGCGGTACGGAGGGACATCCAGAGGCATTGCTTGCCGAGCAGGACGGCAAGACCTTGTATGTTCACTTGATTTGCGACAATGGCTCTGTTGACTATTACAACGACGGAAATGAGGCGAAGGCTTTGGATGCGCCGTTCATGAAATTCAGAATGGATACTTATGTTTACAACATTCCAAATGAGTATGTTTTCCCTACGGCTACGCTCGAGGCGGTTGAGAAAATCTCTATCGTCGTGGCAGGCAGAGAGATTTCGGCAGGCGCAGGCAACAATGTTGACGTCTATGATGTGAGCGGCAAGCTGGTCGTGAAGGGACTTGAGAAAGTCACCGTGCCAGGAGCTGGT
>CAMHCZ010000004.1 GCA_946183755.1 uncultured bacterium
ATTCCTGAGGAGTATCGTCGTCCGGGCGAGGGCGCAAAGGGCGTTGAGATCGACCTCGACAAGGGTATCGATGCCGTTCGTGCCGAGCTGTCTAAATATCCGGTCAGCACACGCGTAAACCTTAAGGGTACAATCATCGTGGCGCGCGATATTGCTCACGCTAAGCTCAAGGCTCGTCTTGACGCGGGCGAGGCAATGCCTGATTACTTCAAGAATCACCCGATTCTGTATGCAGGACCAGCCAAGACTCCAGAGGGCTATCCTTGCGGCTCTATGGGACCGACAACTGCCAACCGCATGGACCCATACGTTGACGAGTTCCAGGACAACGGCGCATCTCTCGTGATGATAGCCAAGGGCAACCGTTCACAGGTGGTTACCGATGCCTGCAAGAAGCATGGCGGATTCTATCTCGGCACAATCGGAGGCGTGGCTGCCGTTCTTTCACAGAGCAGCATCAAGAGCATCGAGTGCGTTGAGTATCCGGAGCTCGGCATGGAGGCAATCTGGAAGATTACAGTAGAGGATTTCCCTGCGTTCATCTTGGTCGATGACAAGGGCAACGACTTCTTCCAGCAGCTGAAACCTTGGTGTCCAAACTGCAACAAGTAAGATTACAATATTTGCACATAAATAAAATCCCGGCTCGTAGAGTCGGGATTTTTGTTGTGAGTAGAGTTTCCCTTCGGCTCCGCTCAGGGGCCGGATTAGTGGGATGACATTGGCTGCTGAATTGGTCGCTGAGCGTAGTCGAAGCGAGTGAATTTGTGTGTTGTATTCTTTTTTGTGACAAAATGAGTTTTTTAAAACTCGAAAAAGTCATACTTTTGTTAAGCGTTTAGGGCTTATTATGACAACAATGGCAACGTTTTGGCAAAAAATTATTATAATATTGATAAGGGAGAAATGAATAAGGACGAATTTACAACTTGGTCAGTTTATGATTCAATGATACAATCTTACCGTTCTAGTATGATTGCTTCTCAAGCTCTTTTATTAGCGGTAGAAGCTATCACGCTTGAAAAACTTTCATTTGTTGGGTTCATTGTATGTATTATTGGTTTGATACAACTGTGTTTTTGGTGTGAAATAATTAAAGCCAGAGCTATTATATCTGATTTTCACAAATTCAATGCATTATATGAGTTTGATCAAAAGATCAATATAGAAGGGAATAAAATGTCCGAAGGTGATAAACCCTTAACTGAAGATATATATGTAGAGAGCAAAAGCATAAGGGATAGGGCAAATAGTAATTTAGCTGAAATTGAAAAGAATAGTAAATTAAAAAGTAATTGTAGACCCACAAGGCGCAAGCTAGCCTTTATGCCACTTTCTTTTGGGTTTATTTGGGGTGTCTTTTTTTTACTGCATATATGCAGAATCTTGAATTATCAAATATACGTTATAATTGTTAACATAGTGTCATAAACAAAAGTCCCGGCTCGTTAGAGTCGGGATTTTTTATTCGTTTCTATTGAAGGATTATGCCTGCTCGTTGTTTGCAGGAGCGTCAGCAGAAGGCTGAGCAGCGAAATACAAGAAGATGATAGCTCCGATGATAGGGATGAGGCATACGAGCATGAACCATCCGCTCTTGTTGATGTCGTGCATTCTTCTTGCGCCGAGCGCGAGGCTTGGGACGAGAGTTGCAAGCGCCAAGATGGCAGAGAGAATCTGTCCAACGCCAGGGATGATGTTTAACACGAAAGAAACAACGAACATAGCGAGAGCGAAATACCAGAACTCTTTTCTGTCAGCCTTGCCCTCAAACTGAGTGTACTTGTTCTTTAAAACGTCGATGCAATTGTTTTTTACTTCTTCGAATGTCATAAGCTTAGTTTTTAAAATTTGTAAGAATATGCCGCGAATATAGTGAAATTTTACAAATTGTCAATTTCCTGCAGCCAAATGGCAGAAGAAGCGTCGGACGGCATGCGCCAGTCGCCGCGTGGCGAGAGGTTCACCGAGCCGACCTTAGGTCCGTCAGGCATTGCTGAGCGCTTGAACTGCTGATTGAAGAATCGGCGCACGAATGTCCTGAGCCACTTCTTTATCACGTCGCTCTTGTACTGGCCGGCGAATGCGATGCTGGCGAGGTAGAAAATCTTCTTAGGCCCGAATCCGAAGCGCAGCATGTAGTAGAGGAAGAAGTCGTGCAGCTCGTATGGTCCGACGAGGTCCTCGGTCTTCTGCGCGATGTTTCCTTGCGAGTCGGCAGGGAGCAGCTCCGGGCTGACAGGCGTGTCCACGATGTCGAGCAGCGTGTCTCTCACAGCCTGTTCCATCTTGGTCTCGGCAATCCACTTCACTAAGTGTCTGACGAGTGTCTTAGGTATGCTTGCGTTCACGCCGTACATGGACATCTGGTCGCCGTTGTACGTTGCCCATCCGAGGGCGAGTTCGGAGAGGTCGCCTGTGCCGATGACGAGTCCGTTCATCTGGTTCGACACGTCCATCAGTATCTGTGTGCGCTCGCGGGCCTGCGAGTTCTCGTATGTGGTGTCGGTCACGGCAGGGTCGTGGCTTATGTCCTTGAAGTGCTGCAGGCATGCGTCCTTTATGGAAATCTCGCGGAATGTGGCTCCGAGGTTCTTGATGAGGCTTACGGCGTTGTTGTATGTTCGTCCTGTGGTGCCGAATCCCGGCATGGTTATGCCCACGACCGCCGAACGGTCAAGCTTGAGTTTGTCGGCAGTCTTGGCGCACACGAGCAGCGCGAGTGTCGAGTCCAGTCCTCCCGACACGCCCACGACCATGTTCTTGATGCCGGTGTGGTGCAGTCGTGTGGCGAGCGCGTTCACCTGTATGTTGAAAATCTCCTCGCAGCGGCTGTCGAGCGAGTCGCCGACAGGGATGAAAGGATGCTTCTCCACAGGGTGCAGCAGTGTGTTTATATCCTGCTCGCTGACGGCAGTCTGCACGAAGCGGAACTTCTGTTCGCTGGTGTTGTTGCGCATGAAGCAGGTGTTCTTCTGTCGTTCCGACTTTATGCGCTCCACGTCGATGTCGGCGATGACGAGCTGTTCGTCGAGCGAGAATCGTTCCGACTGCGCTATGATGTTTCCGTTCTCGGCCACGATGCCGTTGCCGGCGAAAAGCACGTCGGTCGAGCTCTCACCGAATCCCGATGAGGCATAGACGTAGCCGGCGATGCAGCGTGCCGACTGTTGGCGGATGACTGACAGCAGGTAGTCGTGCTTGCCGACGAGTTCGTTGCTTGCCGAGAGGTTGAAGATGATGTCGCTGCCGGCGAGCGCCTGGCTGCTGCTTGGCGGTATCGGAGTCCAGAGGTCCTCGCAAATCTCGGTCGAGAAGCAGAATTCGCCGCACGAGATTATGATGTCGGTGCCGAAAGGTATGTTGCGCTGTCCGGCGTAGTCGATGCTCTGTCTTGTGGCGTCGATGGCTGATGCGAACCAGCGTGTCTCGTAGAATTCGTTGTACGAAGGCAGGTGCGTCTTAGGCACGATGGCGTTAATCACGCCGTGCTGCATGATGACGGCGCAGTTGTAGAGCGAGTTGCCAGCCACGACAGGCAGTCCGGCTATGATGTTGACGTTCAGGTTCTCCGTCTCGCGCAGGATGAATCTCAGAGCCTCCTCGGCCTTGCTTATGAGCAGTTGCGACGCGAAAAGGTCTGCGCATGTGTAGGCTGTCACCGACAGTTCGGGGAAACAGACTATCTGCACGCCCTCGTTTTCCGCCTTCTTGGCGAGTCCGACTATGCTTGCGGCGTTGGTCATGCAGTCCGCCACTTTCACGCTTGGCACTGCAGCCGCTACTCTTACGAAACCGAATCTTTTCATTTATTCTTAGGTATATATACTTTTTCCTTGTACAAGATGCCCTTGGCTTTGTTCAGTTGCTGATACTTCTCCAAAAGCGCTTTTCTTTTCTGCTCGTCATGCTCCTTGTCGGCAATCTCGATTTCCGCCTTCACCTCGCTTATGGCCGACAGCAGAACCTTGTATTTGAGCGCTCTTGTGAGTGTCAGCAGGTCGTCGCGCAGGCGGTGATAGTTCTGTCCGTACTGCTCTTTCTGCGACTTGCTCAGGTGGTATTTCTCTATGCCTATGTTAGTGGCGGTCTGCGACACTTCATAGTCCGAATTGTTGAACAGGAAGCGCGACAGTTTCTCCAGCTCCACTTCCGCGTTGGCGTAGAATGCCGCCTTGTCCTCCAGCTTAGCGAATGAAGTCTCGTCGGCGAAAACGCTTTCGTAAGGCACGCAGTTCTCGGGCGACTGGCAGTGTTCGTAGGCTGCCGCGAAGAGCTTTTGGAAAGCCGTGTTCTTGAATGTTATATTATCTATCTCTAAGTCGCGTTTTATGAAGTCCACTGCGGAAACCCAGCTGCCGTCCTCATCGGTGAACAGGTACAGCGCTCCGTATCTGATGATGAATTTTATGAGGTCGGCTTCTTCGCGGAAATACGGATTAGCCGCTTTCTTAGGCTCTGGGGCGGTGGTTGTGGTGGTCGCGGTGGCTTTGCGCTCACGCTCTTTCAGCTGTTCCACCAATCTCTGCCGCTCGGCTTCCTTCTGCTCCTGGGTGCTCTGGTTCAGCCTTATTCTGTCTATCTCGTTAAAGAGCATCGCCTCCTCGATCTCCATCATGCGGCTGCACTCTCTGACATAGACGGCGCGCGTGATGGTGTCCGGGATTACGGAAATGCTCTTCACGATGTCCTGTATCAGCTGGGCGCGCTTTATAGGGTCGTTACCTGCGTCAGCCATCAGCAGCTGTGTCTTGAACTTCAGGAAATCGACTGCGTTGTTCTCGAGGAATGCGACGGTCTCGTCGGCGTTGTGTGTCTGTGAGTACGAGTCGGGGTCCTCGCCGTCGGGCAGCGACACCACCTTTATGTTCATGCCTTCAGCCAGCAGCATGTCTATACCTCTGATGGAGGCGTGTATGCCGGCTGCGTCGCCGTCGTAGAGCACGGTGACGTTGTTGGTGAACCGGTGTATCAGGCGTATCTGTCCTGTGGTGAGCGACGTTCCGGACGATGCCACAACGTTCTTGATGCCGGACTGGTGCATGGATATGACGTCCATGTAGCCCTCGACGAGGTAGCATCTGTCGTTGCGTACGATGTCCTGCTTGGCTTGGTAGATGCCGTAGAGCTGGTCGCTTTTATGGTAAATCTCGCTTTCGGGCGAGTTGACGTACTTGGCTAACTTGTCGCTTTTCTTCAGTATTCGTCCGCCGAACGCCACGACCTTTCCCGAGATTGTCTGCACCGGGTAGATTACTCGTCCGCGGAAACGGTCCACGACGCCGAACTCGTTGTCCAGCGTGAGTCCGGTCTTGACAAGATACTCCTTGCTGAATCCTTTTTTCAGGGCTTCCTTAGTGAACGCGTCCTTCTCGCTGAGGCTGTATCCGAGCTGGAAGGTCTTTATCGATGCGTCGTTGATGCCACGTTCGCGGAAGTATGTCAGTCCTACGCTTCGTCCTTCGGCATTGTTGGTCAGTATGTCGGAGAAGTAGTCGCGTGCGAACTCGTTAGCGGCGAAAAGAGCCTCACGCTCGCTGCGTTGCGCTTTCTGCTCGTCGGTCAGCTCGCGTTCCTCCACCTCGATGCCGTATTTCTTGGCGAGCATCTTGAGCGCCTCGTAGTAATTCACCTGCTCTATCTCCATTATGAAGTTGACAGGATTGCCGCCCTTGCCGCAGCCGAAGCAGTGGCAGATGCCTTTGGACGGTGACACGACGAACGACGGCGTCTTCTCGCTGTGGAACGGGCACAGGCCTTTCAGATTGACGCCTCTCCTATGCAATGACACATACTCACCCACAACCTCCTCAATCTTGGCGGCTGACATTATCTTGTCTATGGTAAGCTGGTCTATCATAACGGCGTCGTAAAAACGAATATCACGAAGTTATACAAAAAAAGCGATATTACACACCTTTGCCAGTGACGATGGTTCTTATCGTGTATAATATGATTTTTATATCCACAGCCAGTGAACGGTTCTGCAGGTAGATGTGGTCTATCTTGGCTCTCTCGAGCATCTTTTCCTCGTTCTCGGCGTAACCGTACTTCACCATGCCCCACGAAGTGAGTCCCGGCTTCACCTGGTATCTCAGCGCATAGTCGGGCGACATGAGTACGAGCTTGTTGGCGAAGTATGGCTGCTCTGGTCTTGGACCCACGATGGACATCTGCCCTATGAGCACGTTGAAGAGCTGAGGCAGCTCGTCGATGCGGTATTTTCTGAGCAGTCGTCCCACATTGGTGATTCTCGGGTCGTTGTTCTTGGCTAATGTGTGGCTGTGCTCGGGGGTGTTGTCGCAGTACATGGAGCGGAACTTGTAGATGGTGAAAGGCTTGGCGTGCAGTCCGAGTCTTTCCTGCTTGTATACCACAGGTCCTTTGCTTCCTGTCTTTATCATCACCGCCACGACGATGAAGAATGGCATCAGCAGCACCAGCGCGATGAACGACGCCACTCTGTCCGCCACGTTCTTGACGTTCTCCTGCCAATCCGGCATAGGCGAGCGCAGTATTGACACGAGAGGGTAGCTGTATAGCACGTTGGTGTGGTATGGCGCGGCGAAGAGCTTGCCGTAGTCGGCAGGCGAGATCATTATGTTGATGTACGTGTCGTTCAGCTCGGATATGAGCAAGGTCATCAGGTCGTTGTCCTGATGCTCTGTGGCTATTATGACGTTCTTCACGTTGTTCTCTTGCGCTATCTTGCCGAGCGTGTTGTCCTTGTCAAGCGTTATGACTGGAGCCTGCAGTCCTTCAGCCTCGTCGTCGCCGTAGCTTATGAATCCTATGATGTAGTAACCGGACGATAGCGGCAGGTTATTGAGCATCTGTGCAGTTTGTCTCGCGTGTCTGCCTGTTCCTATGATCAATGTGTTGAATCCGATTTCCCTGTCGTGTATCATGTGGGCGATTCTCTGCGTCTGGCACAGTCTGATGATGTATGTCAGCAAGAATTGCAGCAGGAAGAGCGTGGTTATCGAGACGTTTATCTCGTTATATTCAATCTCGTCGTTGGATACGGTGATGAAGAACAGCACTAAACATCCAAGCAGTGTAGTGGCGAAGGTAGTTACCAGCTCGTTGAGACGCGACTTGATGAATGTGGAGTTGTAATAGCCCGACAGGTAGTGCAGGAACGACCATCCGGCGGTGTACAATGACAGCGAAACGAAGAACTTCGTGCCGAACGAGAACGGACTTATCTCCAGCACGAAAATCTTGAACAGGTAATAAACAACCCACGACAGCACGGCAGCGGCGATGTCGCCGATGATGTACTTCGCTTTCTGTCGCGATTCATGTTCTCTTGTTATTGACCTTGCCAAGGCTTGCTATTTTCTTATTATTTGTATTTCGTTCTTCATCGTCAGTTTGATGATGACGGACGGCGCGGACTTCGTCTTGTCCTTCTGGCGGTATCTCACCACATAGTCCACGTTGTCTATTATCTCCTGGCTTATCTCGTTGAAGAAAGCCGCCGACGGCTGTCCGCTTATGTTAGCCGATGTCGATACGACAGGGCGGTGCAGCGCTTGGCACAGTCTGATGCAGAACAGGTCGGACGTGACTCTTATGCCCACTGTGCCGTCCTCGGCTATGAGCGATGGTGCCAGGTTCCTCGCGTTCGGATAGATGATGGTCGTCGGACGTGTGGCGAACTCCATGAAGTCCCAAGCCATTTCCGGCACATCCACGTAGCCTTGCAGCTTGCCGGGCGCGTCCAGCAGCGCCAGCATCGTCTTGTTCTCCGGTCTGTGTTTTATGTCGAATATCTTCTGAACAGCCTCCTCGTTGGTGGCGTCGCATCCGATGCCCCATATAGTGTCGGTAGGGTAGAGTATTATTCCGCCCCTGTTCATCACTTCTACGGCGTTCTTCACGTCCTCGGCGAAGTCCTCTCTCGGGGCGTTATTTCTTCTTTCCATTTCTCTTTTTCTTTACTGCCTTCTTTGCTGGCTGTTTCTCTGCGGGCTCGACAGCCGTCTTGACCTCAACCTCTGCCATCACGTCTCCTGCGTTCACGTCGGCAGGTGTGCGTGGTCTGAGTTCCGACTGCCAGCTGTAGTGCTTCAGCACGTCCTCGTCCTCGGGTATCTGGTCCTCGGGATACAGTGTGCCGCTGCCGTTCGGCGTCATCACGAGCCGCTCCATCTGCCCGTCTTTTATGTAAACGTACAGTTTGCTGCTCGCGCCGCGGTTCATGCCTATCATGGTGCCGTCTTCCTCCCTTGCCCAGTATATGGACTCGGCGTTGCCGTCCACTATCACATAGTCAATCTTGTTGTCCTTGACGTACCCCGTCAGCTTTTTACCTTCCACTTGGTTGAACTTGCCTTTGGCGTCATCCATCGTGCCGGCAGCCCAGCCCAGCACTCTCAGCTCCTTGATTTTCTTGTTCTCGCCCATCTGCGCTTCCATCCACTCTCCTGTGATTTGTGTCGAGTCGCTCCAAATCACTGGCGAGCCCATCATCTTGGCTATTGAGTCCTGTGTGTGGTATATTATGCTGTCGCATTTTCCCTGTATGTCGGCGCGGTACATTCTGACATCGCCTATCGCCCATCCTGTGCGTTGCGCGGTGTCCACCTCGTTCTGTATCATTCTTATGGTGTCGGCCGACAGGTACAGGGTGTCGCTGCCGCTGTACTCCTTGACTACGGCTCTGAAGTAAGCCTCCGCGTAGTCGCCGTCGCCGTGTCCTTTGGCTGGACCAGTTGGCGGCAGTCTGAGTTTCTTGTTTTCGGTTTTCAGGCTGTCGTTCTCGCCGGCTTTTCCGTCGAAGTAGTATATGTAGCTGCCGTTGAGCGATGTCTTGTTGTCGTCGTCCCACAGCACGGCATCCTTCATCGCCCACGACTCACCTCTTCTGCTGTCGTATCTTATTATGTTGCCTCTCAAGTGTTTGCCGTCATTGCGGTCTATCTTGTTGGCTTTGGTTATCTCGCCTCTTTCGTTCTTGGTGTCATACCATCCTTCCTCGGTATATACTACTGTGCTTCCCTCGTCGTGTATGATGATGGAGTTGCCATGCACGTTGGCTATCTTGCTCGCTGTGTTATATTCCAGGTCATTGGTCTGCATGGCGGCGGTCTTGCCCACGAGTCTCACGTTGTTTTTGAACTTGGCTGTCTTGGTACGTGGCGAGTACTCGCCCCATATCGATGTCAGCGTGTTGGCATCGTCGTAGAGTGTGCCGCCAGTGTCGTAGTATCCGACATCGGCGTTGCGGTCGTAGTCCAGCGAGTCGGTCTTGAGTGTCGTGTTGCCGTTTATCATCACTACGTTGCCTTTCAGTCTGGCGTGTCTGGTTATGCCGTCGTAGTGGAGTATCTCTCCGCTCACTCTTATCGTGTCGCCCTGGTTCATCCTTATGTGTCCGAAGGCGTCGAAGCTGTCGTCTCCTTGAAAGAAGTGCGCGCTGTCGCATGTCATTATGGCTCCGTCGTGCGAGAATCTCACGTTGTCCATCAGCACTTGGGCGTCCGGCAGCTTGTCTTGGTCGAATGTCAGTCTTTCTGCGTGCTCAAGTCTCACGTGATTGACACCGAGGACGCTCTGCGCGAGCGCCATGGCAATGGCTGCTGTTGTGTATGCTATTTTGTTCTTCCAGGTCATATCACGTTTTTATTTTTCCGAGAAGTTCCAGTTGCTGTACTTCCAGTCGCAGCCTTTCAGGTCGCTGCTTATGCGTGTGTAGGTCTCGCCCTGCTTTTTCTTTATCCAGTTCTCCAGTGTTGTCTGGTTCTTCTTCTCTTGCACTATGGCTTTCATCATCTGGTAGTCCTGCTCGAGGTTGGCTCTGTGCTGCTCGGTCTTCGACTTCAGGCGTATCACGGCGCATACTTGGTGTCCCTTTGAGTTCTCCATGAAGAAAGGCTCTGAGAATTCACCCACGTTCATGTTGTATGCCACTCTGGAGATGTCGGCAGGCAGTGCCTGGTACTCGAACTTGGACGAGCCGTCCTTCATGTTCTCCATCAGTCCGGCGTTGTTGCGTGTGTCCTTGTCGGTCGAGTACTTCGCCACAGCCTCTTCCATAGTCATCTTGTTGGTTCTCAGCAGAGTGACTATGCTGTCAAGTTTCTCTTTGGTCTTCTGCTTCTCCTCGATTGAGATTTTAGGCTTCAGCAGTATGTGTCGGCAGTTTATCTTGTCGCCTCGGCGCTCGATGAACTGTATGAGATGGAATCCGTACTCCGACTCCACGATTCTCGACAGTCTCTTAGGGTCGCTCATCGAGAACAGTTCGTTGGCAAACTCCGGCACGAGCTGTCCTTTGCCCATGAATCCCAGTTCGCCTCCGTTTCGTGCCGAGCCCATGTCGTCGCTGTACAGTGTGGCGAGCATCGAGAATGACGCGTCCTCGTTCTCCACTCTGTTTTTATACTCGCGCAGCTTGCTCTTCAGGTCCTCGACTTCCTTGATGCTCATGCGTGGCTCTATGGCGAGCAGTTCTATCTCCACCTTGGTAGGGACTATCGGCAGCTCGGCTTCGGCGGCTTCCTTTTCCCAGTATTTGCGCACGTCGCTTGGTGTTATCTTGTTGCTGCTCACTATGGTATGCTGCACTTGCTGCACCTTCGTCTGCTCTCTCGCCTGCTCGCGGAGTTCCTCCTTCAGCACCTTTATCGATTTGCCGTAGTATTCAGCCACCTTCTCCTCGCTGCCTATCTGTGCGATTACCTCGTTCATTCTCTGGTCCACCTGCATGTTTATGTTGTTCTCGTTGGCCTCCACGCTGTCGAGCTCAGCCTGGTGCATGAACAGTTTTCTCACAGCGAGCTGCTCTGGTATCACGCAGTATGGGTCGCCCTCCACTTCGGTGCGTTCGAACTTCATCTGCAGTATGCTCTTCTCTACGTCCGAGCGCAGTATGGCGTCGTCGCCCACGATCCATATCACTTCGTCTATCACGTCGCCCAATGGTATGCCGGCGTCTGTCTTCAGCGTGTCGGCTGCTGTCTGCGTCGTAGTGTCTGTCACCGTCTGGCTTGTGGAGTCGGCCGGCGCTTGCGCAAGGGCTGTTATTGATGCTAATAATGCAAGTGATATTATATAGATTCTTTTCATTTTCTGATTGTTATTTTCTTATTCTTGACACCTTCATTGTATATGTCGTTTTCAAGTTGCTTGATGAAGTCCTTTTTGCGCTGGTTCAGTATGAGCGTGGCGATTCTCGGTTTCGCCATCTCGTACGGCTCGGTGTTGCCCTTCAGTCTGTAGTCTGAGATTCTGACGATGTACACAAAACTGTCGTCTCTCAGTTCCAGATACTTGTTCTTGTCGAGTATCGTGCTCGGGTTGTATCCTGCCAGTATTGGGATGCTCCTCGCCACGTCGCTCAGATAAGTCCATTCCTTGCCAAAGTACAGGAACACCGACGAGTTTCTCAGGCTCCATTTGTCTATCTCGTCCTCGTCGCCTTCCTTGGCGTTTCTCATCAGTTTGCGTGCCGCGTCTATGTTTTTTCTCGAAGCCGGTATCTTCATCGACATGCCCTTGACTATCGGGTTGGACACGGTGAGCAGTTTCTGGTTGTTTTCGTAGAATGTCTGCATCTCCTCTTCCGACGGCTGTGTCGAGAATTTCTTGTCCAGCAGGTTCTGTTCGTATTTGTG
Organism: uncultured bacterium; assembly: GCA_946183755.1. Taxonomy (GTDB): domain Bacteria; phylum Bacteroidota; class Bacteroidia; order Bacteroidales; family Paludibacteraceae; genus UBA4363. Next base: position 11,625 of record CAMHCZ010000004.1, read on the forward strand.
TATTATCAGCGCCTTGCGGTATTCCTCCACCATATCGTTTATCTCCTCGTTCTCGCCGAGTTCCTTCTTCGCTTCCTCGTATATGAGCGAGTTGGTTATCCATTTCTTGACGAATGCCTCGGCTATGGCGATGCTGTCGTTCTGGCTGGTTCCTTCTGGTATCAGTGCTTTTATGTCTTCGCGCAGCAGCACTTCATCTCCCACTTTTGCATAAGCATCCTTGTCGTCCTTGCTGCCGGTCTTGCCGCATGATGTCAATGCGCACAGCAAGGACACAACTGCCGCGAGCAGCGCCATTTTGCCGTATGTCACTGATGTCTTATTCAAAGCGTATCACCTTGTATTTATTCCTCAGTTTCTCAAGCCATTCCTTCTCGAGTTTCTCCTGATATTCTTGTATCACTTGTCCGCGCGCTTCCTTGTATGAAGCTGGCTTCTGCACATACTCTCCTTTGATTATCGCTTTCTTGAATCCGTAAGGGAGAGTCAACGTCTCGCCTTGTATCACAGCGTCCACATACTTGTTGGCGCCTTTTGCGAAAAGTCCTCTCTCCGACCTCACGACGGTTCCGTTCTTGTTCAGTTCGCGGAGCTTGTTGTCAATAACCTCGTCGTCGCTTTCTGTGCTGAGTATTTTGTTCACCTTCTTCTCGGTGGCAGCGTCCTTGCAAAGCACGATTCTGCCTCTCCAGCGAGGCTCTTTCCATGTGTATTTGTCCCTGTTTGCCTCGAATACGCGCTTCTGCCCCACGGTGTCCTGCGACGCCTTCGCCCATATCTCGCGGTTGGAGATTTCGAACAGCAGGATGCCGTCCTTGTATTCGTTCACCATGTTTGAGATTTCGGGATGCATCATCTCGATGTTTCTCCTGTTTATGTGCATCACGGTGTCGTCGGTCGCGGCTTCGAGCACGTCCTCAAGCTGTGCGCAGGTGTAGTTTTTCCTGTCTATGTATGATGTCAGGTTTGCCAGTGTGTACTGCTCTTTCTTGCCGTTGAATGCGAATGTCGCCACAGGGAGACTGCTCTGCGCCTTGGTCTTCTCCTTGAACAGCGAGTCGTTGTATCCGACTTTCTCGGCAGTCTTGTTCAGTTTCTGCATCAGCTTGCTGTCTATGCTGTAGCCGTAGTTTTTCTTGAGTTTCATGGCGTTTTCGTGGAACACGATGGCGGCTCTGTCCGAGCGCATGATGAAGCTCTTTATCTCGTCGCTTCGGCTGTTGTAATCGCCTAGCGCTCTCTTGTCCACAAGCTTCAGGATGTGCCATCCGAACGGAGTCTCTATAGGCTTCGAATAGTCGCCTATGTTCTTGATAGCGAACGCTGCGCTTTCTATCTGGTCTATCATCTTGCCCATGCCGAACCAAGGCAGTAGTCCGCCGTTGTCCGCGCTGTTCTTGTCGTCGCTTTCCTTCAGCAGCTCCTCGAAGCTCTCGCCGTTCTGCAGCCTTTTGTATATGTCATCGATGCTTTTCTTGGCATTCTCGTTTATGGCAGGGAAGCTGTCGTTCTTGGCTTTCATTATGTGCGCTATCAGAATCTCTCCCTGACTCTTTCTGCGGTCGTTTATTTTTATGATATGATAGCCGAAGTTCGACCTCACTGGTCCTATGATGTCGCCTTTCTTCGCGCCGTAGATGGCGTTCTCGAAGTCCATGACGTTCTGCATGGCTGTGGTCCAGCCCAGTCGTCCGAAGTTTCTGCCGGCAGAAGGGTCGTCGCTCATCCACACAGCTACACTGTCGAAGACGTCGTGCTTCAGCAGTCGTTTGGCAGTCTCGGCTTTGTTGTAAGCCAGCGCTGTGTCTTTGGGCGACATCGGCTCGGCTATCTTCACGAGGATATGGCTTGCGTTTATGTCTTCAAGCGAGCGCTCGTACTCCAGTCTTGCCATTGCGTTCAGCGCAGTCGTGTCGAAAAGGTACGGCTCGATAATCTTGTCCCGGTAGTTGCTTATGTCTTTTCTGAAGTTTTTTGTGGTGTCTATGCCTTGAGCCTTCGCCTCTGCCACTTTCAGGCGGAAGTTGGTGAAGAGTGATGCGTATTCCTCGCGTGTTATCTTGCTGTCAATTGCCGACTGGCTTTTGTTGTACAGATAGTCGAAGTACGATGTGGTGACAGTGTCGCCGTTGACTATCATGAACGGCTTGTCGCTGCTTTGCCCACAGACAGCAGTCAGTGGCAACGCCGTAATCACTATAGCTATTATGCTTTTCAAGTTCATAATATTCTATGTCTTTTTGATTATTTACAATTGTATGCTGTATCCAAGTCCGAGCGTAGCGCAATCGGCAGCCCATCCGTGCGTCTTCATGTTTATGAGGGCGAACCAGTTGCGTGTGAATCTGTATTTCAGTCCGAGTCGGAAGTAGAACTTCTCGTTGTCCACGTCGATAGGATTGATGAAGTAGTAGCCTCCGTCCAACGCTGTGGTCACACGTCCGAACACAATCTCGTTGCTCAGGCAGACGCCTGCTCTTATCTGGTCGGCGAAGTCCTTGTGGTCATACTTGCCGGAGTATTTGTTATGGTCGCAGTCGATATGGTTGACGCTGAACGAGTTGTCGAAGAATCCATCGACGCCCACGCCGATTCTGTAAACGTCGGCTGCCTGGAAATACACGCCGAGGTTTGCGTTAGCCACGGCGTACTTGGTGTCATCGAGGTGGGTCAGCTCCTTCGCGCCTCCCGATGCGCTTATGTCTATGGTGAATCGGTGCGCTAAGTGCTCAGCCTTTCCGCGTATCACCACTTCGTTGTCGTCAGGGTTATACTTCAGTCCTATCTGTCCGGTTATCACGTTTATGCCCTTGTCCGGCTGAGCGAATCCGGCGTCGCACAGGTGTATGAGTCCGGCTTCGGCAGTTATGGTGTAGTGCGACTGCTTGTCGCTCCTATAGTCGCTCGCCTTGGTCACGGGTCTCCACGCGAGTCCGAGCCCGGTCTTGAAGAACGCGTTGACAGGTGCGCCAGTCAGAGGGTTGCTGTAGTAGTCCTTGCCGTTCTGATAGTCCTTCCAGTCACTGTGGTCCCAGTCGCTCACATAGGCGAGTCCTATGCCGCCGATGAAGTAGAAGTCAACCGCCGACGACCTCACGAAAGGAATGTTGACGTAAGGATATACGGCAGCCACATGTCCCAGGTCGTTGTTGTCGCCGAGATACATGTACGAAGCGGCGAGTCCGATTGTAGGGATATTGAAGTAATGGTGATAGTTCTTTCCGCCAGTCGTAGGCCACTCGATGGCGAACTCGCCTCCGAGCACGGCAGGGTATGGGTCTATCGCCTTCAGATACTGCTTTGTCGTCGAGCCGGTCTTAAGAATGCTTCCTGCCAAAACACTGAACTTGAACTGATGAGGCTTGCTGTATGATATGTCGCCGCTGATTCTTGAGCCGCCGAACTGGTCCCATGAGCGTGTTGCGTCGCTCGCGTCGGAAGGCGCGCTCGCCATCATGACCTGGTCCCAGTTGTTGCTTGACAGATAGCCTGCCTTCTTCTTCTTGCCGCTCGCCGGGCTCGCGTGTTTCGATGTGCTGTTAGCCCATACGCCGCCGCCCTTCGACACTCCCTTGCGGCTTGCGTTGCTTGCCCAAGTGTCGTTGGCTTTGCCTCTTCTGTTCTTTATCTTCGAGTTACGTCCGCCGTCCCATCCTGCGAATCCGCCAGTCTCCACGCTTAGGCTTCTCGTGTTGCTGACCCAGCTGTTGTTGCCGCCCTTGATTTTGACTGACTTTCTGGATGAGGCTGTGAATGGGTCGAAACCGCCGCTCTTGCTCTTCGACGACTTCCTTGAGGATGCCTCGAATGGGTCGTATCCTCCTCTGTTGCCCTTGAATTTCTTGCCGCTGTTGCTTGCTGTGAATGGGTCGAAGGCTCTGCCTTTCTTAGCCGCCTTCTTCTTGTTGGCTTCAGCCTCGAACGGGTCGAATCCGCCCATGCCTTTGCCCTTCTTTCCGCTGCTGGCGAACGGGTCGAATGCCACGCCGTTGCGCTTTATCTTTCTGATTTTTCCAAGCTTCTTGTTTCCGGTCATCTGCACCGCTTTCTTCTTGGCTGCCTTGTTACGTCCCTTTATGGAGCAGTCCTCGCCAAGACATTGTCCGAATGCCGATGTGGCGCAGAATATTATTGTCAATAGTAAAAGGAGGTGTTTTCTCATCATTACATTACTGAAAAGAATTGCATATATTTGCACGTCAAGAGCGTGCGGCTGTGTCATAGTCCAAGCCTTTGCGCGCTAATGCCATAATTTGCAAAGATATAATTTTACCTCCAACATAAGATGTTAGTTTTATTAAAAAAAGAGTTGCACAATTTCTTCAATAGTGCCACAGGTTACATCGTCATCGGCATATTTTTGCTCGTCACAGGTCTTTTCCTGTGGGTGTTTCCGGGTTCATACAACATTCTGGAGTCGGGTTACGCGCAGGTTGACGGCTTGTTCGCCCTCGCGCCATGGCTCTATCTCTTCCTCGTGCCAGCGGTCACTATGAGGATGTTCGCCGAGGAGAAGCACTCCGGCACCATAGAACTGCTCTACACCAAGCCGCTGTCCGAGTTGCAGATAGTGCTCGGCAAGTATCTCGCTGGCGTTGTGCTGGTCATGCTGTCGCTAATCCCGACAGTCATTTATTATTTCTCCGTTTATTATTTGGCAGAGCCGCTCGGCAACATTGACTCTGGCGCGTTCTGGGGCTCATTCATAGGCCTGTTCTTTCTGGCTGTGGTTTATGTCTCAGTCGGCATATTCGCGTCATCGCTCACCGAGAACCAGATAGTCGCATTCCTGCTGGCTCTGGTCATGTGCTTCGTGCTGTTCATCGGGTTCGACCTCGTCGGCTCGATATTCTCGTCGGGCAAGGTGCAGGCAGCGTTCTCGTTCTTCGGCATTAACGACCACTACGAGTCAATGAGCCGCGGAGTCATCGACCTGCGCGATGTGGTGTACTTCATCAGCGCCGCAGCCATATTCATAATAGCAACCACAAGAACAATCAAACGATGAAGCGTCCGTTAATACTCATAACCAACGACGACGGCATTTACGCGCCTGGACTTAAGGCTCTGGTGGCCGCAGTGAAGCCGCTCGGCGACGTGCTTGTCGTGGCTCCCGACGGACCACGCTCGGCACAGTCCAACGCGCTGACAGTGACAGTGCCTCTGCGCTCGAAGAAGCTGAGCGAGGAGCCGGGTGTCGCCATCTGGCAGTGCAACGGCACTCCGACCGACTGCGTGAAGATGGGCATAAGAAAGATAGCCGACCGATGGCCCGACATCTTGCTTTCCGGCATAAACCACGGGCGCAACACTTCTATCTCGGTCATTTATTCCGGAACGATGGGCGCTGCTCTCGAGGGCTGTGTCGATGACATTCCGTCAATCGGAATCTCGCACTGCGACTTCCGTCCGGATGCCGACTTCACGGCCGCTGGCAAAATAGCCTACGAGGTGACGGCGAAGGTGCTGAAGGAAGGGCTGCCTCGCTACACCTGCCTTAACGTGAATGTGCCTGAAACGCAGGACATAAAAGGCATACGCATAAGCCGTCAGGCGGCAGGACACTGGGAGGAAGTGCTCGACCAGCGACAGGACCCGACCGGCAGGAACTATTATTGGCTCGGCGGCGAGTTCGTTGACCACGAGCCGGACGTCGAGGACACCGACGAGTGGGCGGTGCAGAACGGATACGTCTCCATAACGCCTGTGCAGCTGGACATGACCAACTACAAGTACATGGAGCATCTAAAAGACTGGAACATAAAGATATAAACCGACAATAATATGGCTTCAGACTGGAACCACGCGGCAGACTACAAGAAAAAGAAGAAAACGGAGAGAGACTCTTTCTGGTGGGGATTCATCCCTTCATTCCTGCTGCCGATAATACTTAACATCGTTATTTTCACATCGAAGTACACGACAGAGCAGCCTTTGTTCGAGGCCATGTACAAGCTGGCGGCCAAGGGAATGATGTCAAGGGACATGATGGGCGCGCTTGTGCCGAGCCTTCTGCTCATCATCGTGTTCTCATCGTTCAGGAAAGAGAAGGCAAGCATAGGAGCGTTCGTGGGGCTGTGTCCTGCGCTCATTGTCGCACTCATACTCATGTAGTTTTATGAAATACTTCATTATAGCAGGCGAAGCGTCGGGCGACTTGCACGCTTCAAATCTGATGAGGGAGCTCAAGGCGAATGACCCTCAGGCGGACTTCTGCTTCCTCGGCGGCGACCTTATGGCTGCCCAGGGCGGCAGGCAGGTCAAGCATTACCGCGACATGGCGTTCATGGGCATCGTCAACGTGGCGATGAACCTGCGCACTGTGCTGCGCAATATCGACGACTGCAAGAAGGCGCTCAAGGAGTACGCTCCCGATGTGCTTATCCTCATAGACTATCCGAGCTTCAACCTGCGCATAGCCGAATTCTGCAAAAAGGAGATGCCGGGCACTCCGGTCTATTACTACATCTCGCCTAAGATATGGGCATGGAAGGAGTGGAGGATAAAGAGCATAAAGAAGTACATTGACAAGATGTACACGATACTGCCGTTCGAGACGGAGTTCTACGCCAAGCACGACTTCAAGGTCGATTATGTGGGCAATCCGTGTGTCGATTCTGTGGCGTGGCGCGAGAACCAGGACGAGACAAAGGAGCAGTTCGTACAGAAGAACGGGCTCGACGAGCGTCCTATAGTCGCGTTGCTGGCAGGTAGCCGTATGCAGGAGATAAACGGTTGTTTAGACAAGATGATATCCGTCTCGGACTCGTTCAAGGACTATCAGTTCGTGCTGGCTGCTGCGCCAAGCATCGACAAGAGCGTTTACGACAGGATAATCAACGGCAGGGATGTCAAGGTGCTGTTCGGACAGACCTACGACCTGTTGCAGCACAGCCGTGCGGCCATCGTCAACTCCGGCACGGCAACGCTTGAAACAGCGCTTCTCAGAGTGCCGGAAGTCGTGGTGTACAACGTCTTCGGCGGACGGCTGGCAAACATAGCCAAGAAGCTGGTTCTGAAAATAAAATTCGTTTCGCTCGTCAATCTCATAGGCGGACACGAGATAGTCAAGGAGCTCATCGCCGCCGACTTCACCAAAGAGAACGTCAAGAACGAGCTGGCGAGAATACTCGCCGACACCGAGGAGCGCAAGGCGATGCTCGTCGAGTACGATAGGATAATAAATCTGCTGGGCAAGCCGGGCGTTGCGCAGAAAGCGGCAGAACATATCATAAGAGACTTAAAGGATTCAGGCAAATGAGATACGCGATTATCGGAACAGGAGCGATAGGCGGATATTATGGCGCAAGACTCGCTGAGGCTGGGCACGAGGTGCATTTCCTTTTTCATTCGGAGTATGACGCAGTCGTGAAGAACGGTCTGCAGGTCAACTCTGTCAATGGCGACATTCATTTGAGCAACGTCAACGCCTATGATGATGTGACAAAGATGCCGAAGTGCGATGCCGTAATCGTGGCCATGAAGACGACAAGCGAAAGGCTGCTCGCGGAAATGCTGCCTCACGTTTGTGCCGATGGCGCTGTCGTGTCGCTCTTTCAGAACGGTCTCGGCTATGAGGAGCAGGTCTATGAGGCAATCAAGGACAAAGTGCGTGGCGTCACTATGACAGGCGGCATGGCGTTTATCTGTTCATCGCGCACGGCTCCGGGCGTTATTTCGCATTACGACTTCGGCTCTGTTACACTGTCGCCTCTCGACACGCCTGAAGCCGACACGGAAAAGGTCAAGCTCATAGTCGAGCAGCTGAAGGCGTCCAACGTGCCGGCAAAGTACGACGGCAACCTCAAGGAGCGCCGCTGGAATAAACTCCTGTGGAATATTCCTTACAACGGCATGTGTGTGATACTCAACGACTCCACTGACAAACTGATGCAGAACCCGTCTTCTCGCGCCCTTATCAGGGATGTGATGGTGGAAGTGACCGAGGGCGCGGCTGCCTGCGGAGTGCCTATGGCTGACAACGCTGTCGATGCCATGATGAGCTACACCGACTCGATGACTCCGTACGCGCCGAGCATGAAGCTGGACTTCGACCATAAGCGTGAAATGGAAATCCAAGGCATTTACACCAACCCAATCATTGCTGCGCGTGAGTGCGGATGCCACATGAAGAAAGTGGAGATGATGGAGCAGCAGCTGCGTTTCATCCAGGCGCAGTATCTGAATAAATAGTCGTTAATCGTCGGAATATTTCACCAGGACGTTGCGGTAGTTGTTGAAGATGCGCGACTTCGATATGTAGCCGAGGTAGCGTCCTTCGGCATCGACCACGGGCAGATTCCATGCTCCGGTTTTGTCGAATATGTCCATCGCCTTTTCCATTGAGTCGTCTATGTGCAGTATGCCCGGAGGCGCTGTCATGAATCGCTCCACCTTGAATCTGTCGTACAGCTCGCGACGGAAGATTATGTTCCTTATCTCGTCTATCTGCACCGAGCCGACGTACTTGCGGTGGCGGTCCACTACGGGGAACACATTTCTCTTTGACTTCACCAGCACTTGTGTGAACTCGCCCAATGTCATTTCCGGTGTCACGGTCAGCAGGTCGGTCTCTATCACCTTCTTCATTGACAGGATGGTCAGTACAGCCTTGTCCTTGTGGTGTGTCAGCAGTTCGCCGCGGCGTGCCAGACGTCTTGCGTACAGTCCGTGCGGTTCAAAGAACATTATGGTTATGTAAGCGGTCACCGATGTTATCATCAGCGACATGAATAGTCCGTATCCGCCGGTTATCTCGGCTATCAGGAAAATGCCAGTCAGCGGAGCGTGCATCACGGCGCTCATCACTCCAGCCATGCCGGCGAATGCGAAGTTGCGCTCAGGCACAGACACGCCGAAGTAGTTGCACAGGAATGCCACGAGATAACCCGTCAGGCAGCCCACGAAAAGTGATGGAGCGAACGTTCCTCCGGTTCCTCCGGCGCCGTTGGTGGCGGCTGTGGCTACAATCTTGAGGAACATTGTCAGAGCCACATAGATGAAGAATATCCACTCCGGACGTAGAACCTCGTTGCCGTTATAGAGCTCGTAGAACGGCGAGTCGGCGAGTATGGATTGCGGTGTGCCGGACAGCAGCGCCGATATGGTGCTGTAGCCCTCGCCGTAGAGCGACGGCAGGAAGAATATCAGGATGCTGAGTGTGGCGCCGCCTATGCCGAGCCGTATGTATGGCGATTTGATATTGTGGAAGAACTTCTCGCATCGAGCGATGCCTCTGACGAAGTACAGCGACACGAATCCGCAGACCACGCCCAGCACTATGAGCCACGGGATGCGGTTGAGAGCGAATGGCGAGAAGCCTTCGAAGTGGAACATCGTCTCGCTGCCCATCAGGAAGTACGATACGGATGTCGCTGTGACTGATGAAATGAGCAGAGGGATGATTGATGTCGCTGTGGCGTCAAGCATCAGCACCTCCAGTGTGAACACGAGTCCGGCGATAGGCGCGTTGAATATGCCTCCTATGGCGCCCGACGCTCCGCATCCCACGAGCAGCATCATCGTCTTGCGGTCGAGCTTGAAGAACTGTCCGAGCGACGAGCCAATGGCTGAGCCGGTCAGCACGATAGGCGCCTCGGCTCCTACAGAGCCTCCGAATCCGATAGTCACCGACGAAGCCGCCAGCGACGACCATGTGTTGTGCGGCTTGATGCGCGCCTTGCGTTGCGATATGGAGTAGAGCACCTTGGTGATACCGTGCGAGATGTCGTCCCTCACGACGAAGTGTACGAAGAGCGCGGCTATGGCTATGCCTACGGCAGGATAGACAAGCAGCAGCCAGCCGTCATCGGCGGAGTGGATGGTGCCGGTCAGCAGATTGGCGATGAAGTGTATGACGTGCTTCAGCAGCACCGCCGCCAAGGCTGTGAGCACACCGACTATCAGCGCCAGCAGCACCGTGAAGTTCTTCTGGCTGATGTTGGCCTTGCGCCACAGTATGAACCTGTCATACGAGTTGCGCGCCTTTACGCTTAGTCGGCTGAATGCGTTAATTCTCATTTAGTTAGATGATAGTTCTGTATGTGTTCTGCTCGCAAATGTAATAAAAAAACAATAGAGCGGTGATTCTATTATGTCGAACACCGCCCTAATTATAATGTTTATTTACAGTCTGTTACTTCTGGATGAAGTGGTAGTGTGAGCCGAAACGCTCGAACGCTGCCTTGTCCAGATCCTCGCGTACGCTTGGGTCAGCCACTGAGGTTATCAGCTTGGCTCTCTCCTGCATGCTGCGGCCGTAGAGGTTCACAGCGCCGTACTCTGTCACGAACCAGTGCACGTGGAAACGTGTTGTAACGACAGACGCGCCGGTTGTCAGTGTAGGCACGATTTTGCTCTTGCCCTTCTTGGTCATTGACGGCATTGCAATTATCGCCTTGCCGCCCTCCGAGCGTGACGCGCCGTAAACGAAGTCGATCTGGCCTCCTGAACCCGAGAACTGCTTTACACCGATTGAGTCTGCGCAGACCTGACCAGTGAGGTCAATCTCTATGGCTGAGTTGATAGCCACCATTTTTGGCTGCTGAGCTATGATGAATGGGTCGTTTGTGTAAGCCACGTCCATCATTCTCACTTGCTCGTTGTTGTCAACGAAGTTATATACTCTGTTTGAGCCGAGCAGGAATGTTGAGACAATCTTGCCGCGGTCGAGTTTCTTGTTTGCTCCTGTTATTACGCCTTTCTCCACGAGGTCGATAACACCGTCGGCGAACATCTCTGTGTGCACGCCAAGGTCCTTGTGGTTGCCCAGGCAGGCGAGTGTCGCGTTAGGCAGCGAGCCGATACCCATCTGCAGACATGCGCCGTCCTCGATGAGCTCTGCGCAGTTCTTACCTATGGCGATGTCGGTCTCGTTTGGCGCCTCGTAGTGCTTCTCGATGAGCGGACGGTCGTCCTCTACGAAGTAGTCTATCTTCGACATGTGTATCATGGCGTCTCCGAACGCTCTTGGCACGTACTTGTTGACTACGGCTATCACTGTCTCGCACACCTCCATGGCTGCGATGCAGGCGTCAACCGAAGTTCCCAGGGATACGTATCCGTGCTTGTCTGGTGGGCAGACCTGTATGAATGCCACGTTGCATGGCACATAGTGTCCGCGGTACAGTTTGGCAGCCTCGCCCAGGAACACAGGGATGTAGTCTGCGTATCCGGCTTGCACGCTCTTTCTCACGTTCGCTCCGATGAAGAATCCTTCGTGCGAGAATACTCCCTCGAACTCTGGGTCGGCGTAAGGAGCCTCGCCCTCTGTGTGGAAGTGGTGAATGTGCACGTCCTTCAGCTCGCCGCGTCTGCCGCGGTCGCAAAGTGCTTTGATAAGACATTGAGGCGCGTTACCTATGGCGCTCAAATGGATGTGGTCGCCTGACTTGACGACTTTCACTGCCTCTTCGGCTGTAACTGCTTTATATGTAGGCATATTGTTAAAGTATTATTGCTTTGAAAATGAAGTGCAAAGATAAGTCTTTTTTTTAAAAGGCGGTTAGGCTTTCCGCAGGCTTATTCTTCCTTGAGCCTTTGGTTGAACCCCTTCCAGTCGAATCGCCATGGGTCGGTCTTTCGTCCCGGGGCTATGTCGCTGTGTCGCACGACGTAGTTTATCGTGTATCGTGTCTTTATGTCCTTCACCAGCGCCACGAGCGAGTTGTACTGTTCGTCAGTAGGACCTTGCGAAGGCGAGCATATCACCTCGATGCCTATCGAGAACGAGTTGCAGTTCTTGCGGTTGGTGCCGGGCAGGGTGCTAACTCCGGCGTGGTAAGCCACGTTGTTCTCCGCCACGGTCTTGTAGATGGTGCCGTCGCGGCCAACGATGTAGTGCGAGCACACGTCGTAGCGTTTGAACTGCTTGAGCACGCCGTCGATGTTGAACGAGTCCGGTCCGAGATAATAAGTCGAGTGAATCACCACCACGTCGATGTCGCGCTTCGCCACTGGGCGGTGTCCGTAGTTTATTGTCTTGGTCAGGTCTTTTGTCCTGCTGGCTACGATGTCTTCAGCCTCGTTGGCTGCCGCTTGGTTCTGCGAGCATGCTGTGCCTACGGCTGCCGCCAGCAACAGTATTAATACTGATAAATGTCTCATTGGCTTTATATTAACTCGCGCAAAGATAAGAAAAATAGGGGAGATGGAGCGAGTGCTAAAAACCTTGCATTTTTTCTTCAGGAATATTGATGACATTGAACTTAGTTGGAAGATACGTTAGTTCATCCATTGTTCGTCTCACAATATCGTTGTCTAAAGGTTCGGATATTGAGAAAATCGCCACGAAAGCAAAAGGTTCTGGTACAATATGCAGGCATGTCTCTTTCCCGTTTGCATAAGTGTTCCACAAATCGTAAAACTCTTTTGTGAATTGTCCTTCGGAATTTATCAAGGAGAAATCCGTGACGCCGTATGGCAATTTAAATGCTATGAAATCTTTTCCAAGTTTACGTTCGTGTTTTTTCATGTTTAAAGCAACACAGAAATTCCGAAAGACACATTGGTTGTTATGTTTCACAATGTGTTTTGTTAACGGCATGTCGTTCCATTTGCTCATTTCAGGTAAATATCTATCTGTGAATTCGGATATCTTTCCTTGAATCTTTTTTGGTAGTGCAAACGAACTGTAATATGACAGCACGAATGCAGGTATAAGTAGACAAAATGGTATAAAAGGGAGAATAAAGACAACAGTCCATCCGTGTGTATGACAAAACGCTTCATGTATAAAATCAACTGCAAAAATGAATAATCCTGCAACTGAGAAGAGTGCCGTCATTATGCGCAGTGTTACTTTGAACCACTGGAGCTTGGAACTAAACAAAAGCAAATCTACAAAGCCTTCACCACCAAAACCTTTAAGAAATTCTTTAATAGTCAAGTTGTCGGCTTCTTTTACGCTCAAACTTTTAAGTACCATTTAAAAAGAGTGTTTTAATCTTTAGTTCTGTGTAATAAACGTGCAAAAATAAACATTTATTTTCTCTTTGTGAATTTGAGTTCGTGAGCATAGGCAGTCATTAATAATTTCTATTTTCTCTTTCCTCCGCCATTTACTTTTCACACAAAAGATTATGAGAGTGAAAGCGCAAATTCGTATCTTTGTGCCCTTAACGCAAAAACGCGACAATCACATGAACATACTCATAATAAACGGTCCGAATCTGAATCTCTTGGGCAAGCGTGAGCCTGAGATATACGGACATCGTGATTTCGACAGCTACCTCGAGGAGCTGCGCAAGGCATTCCCTGAGCACAAAATCGACTATTTCCAGAGCAACCACGAAGGTGGCATCATCGACAAGCTGCACGAAGTGGGATTCTCCATCGACGGCATTGTGCTGAACGCAGGCGCGTACACTCACACGTCGCTCGCCATAGCCGACGCCATAAAGGGCATAACTTCGCCAGTGGTCGAGGTGCACATAAGTAATATTTCATCGAGAGAGGAAGTCCGCCACCACTCGTTCCTGTCGCCAGTGTGCATGGGATGCATCTTTGGTTTCGGACTCGATTCATACAAATTGGCAGTACAAGCAATAATAGATAAGAAGTAAATGAGCAAGCACACAAAAATAGTAGCGACAATATCGGACCTTCGTTGCGACGTCGAGTTCATACGCAGCCTCTACAAGGCAGGAGTTAACGTGGTGAGAACCAACACCGCGCACATCGACGACGAGGGATTCATGAGAGTGATAAAGAACACGCGCGCCGTGTCCAACAAACTGGCAATCCTGGTTGACACCAAGGGCCCGGAGATAAGAACCACAAAGACCGAGTCGGGCGAGCCAATACAGATGATCGCCGGCAACAGGGTGAAGATAATCGGCAACCCAGACGTGCTGTCCAATGAGCAGTGCGTGGCAGTGTCGTACAAGGACATTGTGAAGGACCTTTCGCTGGGCGACGACATTCTTTTCGACGACGGCGAGATAGACCTCAAGGTGATAGAGAAGAACGAGGAGAGCCTGATATGCGAGGTGCTGAACGACGGAAAGCTCGGCAGCCGCAAGAGCGTGAATGTGCCAGGCGTGAGAATCAATCTGCCTGCGCTCACCGACAAGGACAGACACTTCATAAAGCTGGCTGTGGAGAACGACGTGGACTTCATCGCGCACTCGTTCGTAAGGTCGAAGGAGGATGTGCTCGAGGTACAGCAGCTGCTCGACGAGTACAACAGCCCAATCAAGATAATCGCTAAAATCGAGAACCAGGACGGCGTGGACAATATCGACGAGATACTTGACACGGCTTACGGCGTGATGGTGGCTCGTGGCGACCTCGGTATAGAAGTCGCACAGGAGAAGATTCCTGGCATACAGAGAGCAATAATCCGTTGCGCGGTAAGACACAAGAAGCCTGTCATCGTGGCTACGCAGATGCTGCAGTCCATGATACACAACCCAAGACCAACAAGAGCCGAGGTGACCGACGTGGCCAACGCTATATACTACCGCACCGACGCCATCATGCTCAGCGGCGAGACTGCCAGCGGAAAGTACCCTCTGGAGGCAGTGCAGACCATGGCGAGAATAGCCGAGGAGGCGGAGAAGAGCAAGGTGCCTGAAAACGACATCAAGGTGACGTTCGACCCAAGTGAGCACGATACGACGGCGTTCCTCGCGCAGACCGCAGCCAATGCGGCTACCGAGATAGGCACTAAGGCTATTCTGACCGACAGTTTCACAGGACGCACGGCGCGTTATCTGGCTGCCTTCCGTTCGACAAACCCTGTGCTGGCGATATGCTACAAGGAGACGACAATGCGTCAGCTCGCTCTGAGCTACGGCGTGTTCGCAAGCTACCAGCCTCAGCACGGCGACAACCGCGACTACCTCATCGACGCGATGTCCGAGCTTCGCGATGCCGGCAGAATCAAGGACGACGACTACATCTCGTACCTCAGCGGAAGCTTCGGCGTGGGCAACGGAACGTCATTCCTCGAGATTAACCAGGTGAAGAAAATCCTCGGCGACAAGAGCGAGTACGTGCTGCCAGATTTCAAGAAGCAGTAAAAGCGAATATACATTATTAATATAAGGAAGCGGAACGGAGAGAACTGTTCCGCTTTTTTGTTGCTAATCGACACGAAAGCGCAAAGGCTTAAAAAGACAAAACTAAAACACATATTTATATATGTTTTTTTGATTTCTTTTCATAATGCTGTAGTTTTGTGGCTTTTAAGAAAATAGTGAAAGCGAAAATATGAAGAAAATAGCATTGTTGCTGGCGTTTGTGACATTGGCATTGACACAAGTCTTTGCCCAGGTGGAGATTTCGGGAGTCGTGATAGACAAGACCAGCGACCAGCCGTTCGGATATGTGAGCGTGGCTCTGCTGCAAGGCGACAAGGTGGTGAAAGGCGCGATGAGCGACGAGGCTGGAGAATTCCTCATCGAGGGTGTGGCAAACGGCACATACACGCTCAGAGTGTCGTTCATGGGTTATGCCGACGCCACAAAGACATTCAACATAACTGGCAAGAACAAGAAGGTGAAACTCGGCAACATAGAGATGTACGAGGACACTAAGATGCTCAACGAAGTCGAGGTCGTGGCGCAGGGTTCGCAGGGACGTTTCGAGATAGACAAGAAGGTGTTCTCGGTGGACCAGAGCATAGCGGCGGCTGGAGGCGATGCCACAGAGGTGCTACAGGGCATTCCGTCGGTCGAGGTGGACAATGACGGCGGCGTGTCTTTGAGAAATAACTCGAACGTTGAGATATGGATTAACGGCAAGCCTTCGGGACTGACCGACGAGAACCGTGGTCAGGTGCTGGAGCAGATGCCGGCGGAGAATATAGAGTCGGTGGAGATAATCACTAATCCGTCAGCGAAGTACAGTCCGGAAGGCAGCGCCGGAGTCATAAACATCGTGCTGAAGAAGGACATCAAGCCGGGATATTACGGCAGCGTGAACGCAGGACTCAGCCACGCCGTGCGCTCCGACAAGGTGGGCGAGAGACTCGGTGGAAGCGTGACATTCAACGCTGGCAAGTGGGACGGAACGGCGAACATAGGATTCCGTAACGACTACAAAGGCTCCGAGACCGACGTTGACAGATACTACAACGCCAGCGACGGTACACTCTCGTCAGTCATGTATCAGGACACATGGCAGAGAACACGCAGAACTGGCATCAACGGCAATCTGGCGCTCAACTACAGGATAAACGACGCCCACACGATAGGCGTGTCCGGCAGAGTGGGATGGCGCGACCAGGGCTACGATAGCAAGATGAAGTACACGAAGAAGGACGCTGTGGCAGACACAGTTCAGCGTCAGTATTCCAGAATCGTGGACGGAAGCAGAAATCCGCTCAACGTAAACGCGCAGATTGACCACGGATGGAACTTCGACAAGTACGGCTCAAGCCTGCAGACGAGCGTCCTCTACTCGCACTTCGGCGACGATAAGAATTACAACTATCTGCAGCAGGGCTACAACGACCTCGACCAGAACCAGATAACCAACAATGACAACACGACATACGAGTTCAAGAGCGACCTCACCAAGAAGATAAAGTCGCACATCATCGAGGCTGGTGTCAACGTCAAGTATCAGGACAGAAGGAGCAACTCATCGGTCGAGGACTATAACGGCTCGTCGTATGTGCAGAACGCGCTGCTCGTCAATGACTACAGATACAAGGAGCAGCTCTATGCGGCGTACCTCTCTTACGGCTCGAGGATAAAGAACTTCGGCTATCAGCTCGGCATACGCGGCGAGTACGTCATCGTGGACAATTCGTCCAACGGCATAGCTAATCCGCAGAAAAGCTACTTCCAGCCGTTCCCTACGGTGTTCCTCTCGTACGCATTGCCAAGAAACAACGAGATACAGCTTAATTACACAAGAAGAATCAACCGTCCGCGAGGCGGCAAGCTCAACTCCTACCATGATGTGTCCGACTCCACGAACGTCTCTTTCGGTAACCCAGACTTGGACCCAGAGTACGTTACCGCTCTGGAGCTCAACTATATCAAGTCGTGGGAGAAACACACGTTCTCGGCGTCGCTCTACTACCACTTCACCGAGGATGTCATACGCAGCTTCCAGTTCATGGATGTTGACAGTGTGCTCAACACCACATACATGAACACCACGAAGGAATCGCAGGCAGGAGCCGAGTTCGTGCTTAAGAACACAATAGCAAAATGGTTCAACCTGACCACGACGCTCAACCTCTTCTACGAGAAGATAGACGCGTCCGACTTCTCGCTGCCGGCATCGCTTCTCGGCGGCGTCACACCGATAGACAGCAAGATACATATCGCTGGCGACGAGGACTTCTCATGGTCGGCCAAGGCTATGGGCAACTTCATGTTCACCAAGACATTCACCGGACAGCTCACTGCCGCCTACCGTTCAGCCAGACTTGTGACTCAAGGTGAGCAGAAGGGATTCTTCACGCTCGACCTCGGACTCAGAAAGACGTTCTGGAACAAGAAGCTGAGCCTTGCCTTCACAGCGCGTGACATTCTCAATTCCCGCAGGACAGAGAAGACAACCACTTCCGAGCACTTCAAGCAGTATTACAAAAGCGTGCCGTTCGGACCGAACTTCCGACTGACAGCCACCTACAACTTTGGCAATGGCAAGAAGTCCAAGAAGAACAGAGACCAGGGACAGGACCGCGACGACCGCGAGGACGAGACCGGCATAGACCCAGTGGACGAGTTCTAAGATATTCGATTGTTCACAACAAAAAAGCCTTGCTGATGCAGCAAGGCTTTTTTTCGTAGCTCCGCTGGGAATCGAACCCAAATTTAAAGTTTAGGAAACTTCCGTTCTATCCATTGAACTACA
>CAMHCZ010000005.1 GCA_946183755.1 uncultured bacterium
AATTTAACTCCGAGGCAATAATATGTGTTGTCTCGGAGTTTTTTTTGTCTGTTCACAAGACGCTGATAAAGTTGTAGAGGCGGAGCGTGCTCCGACTGAGGTGAAAAATGTTGGTTTTGCGCGTATTAGACGGTGCGTGCACCGTCTCTACGGTTTTGTGTGTGTTTCGCCCATTAACCGAAGGAATCTTATGTTATGCAACACATTGCTTACTAAGGTGATAAAGAACTTATATATTTGTAAATACTGCGCTTAAAATAACCAACCCTATTGTTATGAAGAAGCTTTTTAACGTGATAATAACACTTGTGTCGAGCGTGTGTGTCGTGTCCTTAGCCTCGTGCAGCAGCGAGGCATACGAGGGTTTCGACTTCGACGAGTACAATGCGGCATTGACCTACACCGTCAGCAGCGACGGCAACACGGTTGTCTATCGTGGCGAGAATAAAACGAAGATTCAAATTGAGGAATATGTGTTCGACGGCTGCGCTCTGAGTGTCATAAACGTGAGACGGGAGATAGAGTGCGGAACGTCGGACAATGCGGTGCTGATAGGTGTCGGGGTTAGCGAGAATCCTGAACTCTCTAAAAGCAACGGCTATAATGTGACGGTGACGTGGGACGGTTCCAAGGTTTATGTGAACGGCACGAGGGATATTTACGATGAAGTGGCATCGCTGAATCAGGAGCAGCTCGTCGCCTATCTGACCAATAAGGCGGAGGCGGCGAACCCGAAATAAGAGACATGAAACAACAAAAAATCCTGCCCATTGATGTGAGCAGGATTTTCTGTTTTATGAATATTCGAAATGTTTACACATTGAAGCGGAACAGCATCGTGTCGCCGTCCTGCACCTCGTACTCCTTGCCTTCGATTGACATCTTGCCGGCTTCCTTGCAAGCCACTTCCGAGCCGTACTTTATGTAGTCCTCGTACTTGATGACCTCGGCGCGGATGAATCCCTTTTCGAAGTCGGTGTGGATGACGCCGGCGCACTGTGGTGCCTTCCAGCCTTTGTGGAATGTCCATGCTCTCACTTCCTTAGGTCCGGCAGTGAAGTATGTTCTCAAATCCAGGAGCTTGTAGGCAGCCTTTATCAGGCGGCTCACTCCCGATTCCTGAAGTCCTATCTCGTTGAGGAACTCCTGACGCTCCTCGTATGTGTCGAGCTCGGCGATGTCGGCTTCTGTGGCAGCGGCAACGATGAGTATCTCTGCGTTCTCGTCCTTCACGGCTTCTCTCACAGCGTCAACATAATGGTTCCCGTTCACAGCCGAAGTCTCGTCCACGTTGCAGATGTAGAGCACTGGCTTGGTGGTTAGCAGTCCGAGCTCCTTGACGAGCTTCGCCTGGTCCTTGTCGTACTCGACGGTACGTGCCGACTTGCCTTCGAGCAGCGCCGCCTTGAACTTGAGCAGCAGGTCGCAAAGCACTTTCGCGTCCTTGTCTCCTGCGTTGGCTTGCTTCTGCACTTTCACCAAGCGTGCGTCAACAGTCTCAAGGTCTTTGAGCTGCAGCTCGGTGTCGATTATCTCCTTGTCGCGGACAGGGTCGATAGTGCCGTCCACGTGTGTTATGTTGTCGTTGTCGAAGCAGCGCAGCACGTGCAGTATGGCGTCGGTCTCGCGGATGTTGGCGAGGAACTTGTTGCCGAGTCCTTCGCCCTTAGACGCGCCTTTCACGAGTCCGGCTATGTCCACGATTTCTACTGTCGTAGGGACAATGTTCTCTGGTTTTACGAGTTCTGCGAGTTTGTTCAGTCTTTCGTCGGGCACGGTTATTACTCCGACGTTAGGCTCTATTGTGCAGAAAGGAAAGTTGGCTGCCTGCGCTTTCGCGTTTGAGAGGCAGTTGAAAAGAGTGGACTTGCCCACGTTAGGCAGTCCCACTATACCGCATTGAAGTGACATTTTGTTTTGTTATCTGAAAAATTTGAATGCAAAGGTATGCAATAAAAGGACAAATCACAATTGACCGGCTTCAACTAATGTGATGATTCGCTCTATGATCTTGTCCTTGTCCTTGCCGTCGTATTCCTCTTTGAGGTTGGCGTTGAAGAGTTTCGCCACGCCTTGCCAGAAGAATGCGGCGAGGTCGCCTCGGTAGAGCCTGATGAGTTCGTACGATGTTATGTTTGTCTCTCTGTCTATCAGCTTTATGAGTATCTTGCCTTGCGAGTATGTCATTTTGCGGACGATAGGCTCGTATTTTCTCTTCACTTCCTTCTCTAAGGACTTCAGGTAGATTTCCTTCTGCTTCTCGTCCATGCCTTCCATGTCCTCGTTGGCTTTGTTCAGCACCTTGCTGACGATGCGCGCGTAAGGCAGGCACTTCTTCACGTTTCTTACGGTCTTCCAGTAGAATTTTTCTGCTTTCTTGTTCTTGAATCGCATCGGAGGGTAGCAGTAAACGGGAGGGAGCATCGGTGCTATGTAAAGCGTGTCGCCGTTGCGTTCCACTTGCACCTGGTATGACACGAACAATCCGGCTTGCGCTTTCGTCTCGGCAGCGAATGCCGTGGCGATTATTATGATGCCGATTATTATCTTGTTGCAGAAAAATTCCTTCATAGGATTATTCTTTAGTGCGGACCCATTTGTACAGCTTGTCGTTACGCCTGAGTCTTTCTGTTGTTGCTATTGATATGTAGTCGCCTTTATGGGCTTTTTCTATCTGTTCGCCTTCGCCTTTTCTTAGGTCGTCGATTGTCGCTTCGTATGCTCCTGTTGTCGGTCCGGTGACGAGTATCTCATCGCCTGTGGATAATTCGCTTGCCTCTATCAGGAACTCTGCTACTCCGAGTTTGGTGAAGAAGTTCGTGCATTTGCCAACATATACTTTCTTCACTGTTGCTTGTGAACCGTATTTGTTAGTCCATTCGCCGAGCCTCTGTCCTAAGTAGTATCCGTTCCAGAATCCTCTGTTGAATACTCGTGCGAGCCTCTCGTCCCATTTCTCAATCTTGCCGTCTATCGCCTTTGCCTTCTCCTCGTCTGTGTCAATTCCCTCAAACTCGCCGTTCAGGTATGCGTTTATCGCCTCGTTGTAGCATGAGACCACAGTTTTCACATATTCTGCGCCACGTGCTCGGCCTTCTATCTTGAAGACTCTCACTCCAGAGTCAAGCATCTTGTTTATGAAGTGTATAGTCTTCAGGTCTTTTGGCGACATTATGCACTCGTTGTCAACTTCCAGTTCAATCTCGCCTTCCTTGTCCTTCACTATGTACTGCCGTCTGCACACTTGCATGCACTCGCCTCTGTTGGCTGAGCGGCTATGCTCGTGGAGCGACAGGTAGCATTTTCCTGAAACCGCCATGCAGAGAGCGCCGTGGCAAAACATCTCCAGTCTGATTAGGTTTCCTCCAGGACCGGTTATGTTCTGTCGGATTATCTCTTCGTGGATGTGTTTCACCTGGTCCATATTCAACTCTCGTGCCAAAACAGAAACGTCGGCGAACTGCGAGTAGAATTTCAGCGCGTCTATGTTTGAGATATTGAGCTGTGTGGAGAGGTGCACCTCAACGCCTATTGTCCGCGCATACATCATCACAGCCACGTCCGAGGCTATTATCGCGCTCACTCCGACCTCCTTGGCTGTGTCCACGATCTGGTGCATCAGTTCGATGTCCTTGTCGTAAATCACCGTGTTCACAGTGAGGTATGTCTTTATGCCGTGCTCTTTGCATTGTCTGACGATTTCGCGGAGGTCGTCGGTCGTGAAGTTGTTGGACGAGTGCGCCCTCATGTTCAGGTTCTCGATGCCGAAGTAAACTGAGTCGGCGCCGTTCTTGATGGCAGCTGCAAGGCTCTCGTATGAGCCTACTGGAGCCATTATCTCAATATCTTCTCTTTTCAGTTCCATAGTGCTTCTGTTGTGTATGTCCTGTGACAATAATGTTCAATTTGCAAATATAGTGAAGAAAACAAGTCAACTGCGAGCTGCAACGCAATAACTTGTGAAAACACTTATTAATGATTGTCATCGTCTGTGCATTGAAAAAACAATTATATTTGCAGATTATAGACATAATACGTATTGAAAATTGGGAAACAACAAATTACTTAACGCGATAATCGAGAGCATACAGGATGTTAAAGGGCACAATATCGTCACTGTTGACATGACAGGGCTGGACGAGCGTGTCTGCGACTACTTCGTGATATGCGAGGGTAACACCAACACACAGGTGGATGCCATAACGGATTCGGTAGATGAGAATGTGAAGAAGTCGGTAGGCGAGGATCCGTTCGCCATACAGGGAAGAGAGAACGACGAATGGGTCGCTCTGGATTATGGCGACATCATGGTGCACATCTTCCAGCCAGAGGCACGCGCGTTTTATGACCTTGAGCATCTCTGGGCAGATGCCGACATCAACGCGATCGCTGACGATTATTGATAATAGAAGTTGAATTTAGAGGGATAAAGAGATGGATTTCAAGGAAATGATGGAAAAGGAGAAGGAAGAGAGACAGAGAAAGGACGGCAAGAAAGACAAGAAAGGCTTCCGACCAAATCTCAACTGGCTGTTCTTGCTTATTTTCGTGGTTCTCATAGCCATGAACTATATGGATGACGGCGAGAAGCAGCGCCAGATTCCTTATTCGCAATTCGAGCAGCTGGTTTCGAGGAATGTCCTGCTGAATGTCACAATAAACACTGACGCGAACACAGCCAAGGCTGAGATAAAGCCGGACTCGGTGACAAAGGTTCTGGGCAAGAACGCTGTGGAAAAAGGACAGAAGGCTTTTGTGCAAGTGAATGTTCCTTCGGTTGACCAGGCAAGCAAGATGCTGTCGGAACGCCAGTTCAAGGGCGAGGTTAAGTATGCTAAGGACGACGGAATATTCTCGAAGTTCTTGTTCGCATTCGGACCAATCATATTGTTCGTTGCATTGTGGATTTTCATGCTCAGGAGAATGAGTGGCGGAATCGGTGGTGGCGGCGTGTTCAGCGTAGGCAAGTCGAAGGCGCAGGTTTTCGACAAGGACAACAAAGTGAACGTCACATTCAAGGATGTGGCTGGACTGGCTGGCGCAAAGCAGGAAATCGAGGAAATCGTGGAGTTCCTGAAGAACCCAAAGAAATATACAGACCTCGGCGGAAAGATACCTAAAGGAGCATTGCTCGTAGGCCCTCCGGGAACAGGAAAGACTCTGCTGGCTAAGGCTGTTGCAGGCGAGGCGGGAGTTCCGTTCTTCTCTATGTCGGGTTCAGACTTCGTGGAGATGTTCGTCGGCGTAGGAGCGAGCCGTGTGAGGGATTTGTTCAAGCAGGCTAAGGAGAAATCGCCATGTATAATATTCATTGACGAGATTGACGCAGTGGGTCGTGCCCGCGGCAAGAACCCAAGCATGAGTTCCAACGACGAAAGAGAGAACACACTCAATCAGTTGCTGACAGAAATGGACGGTTTTGGTTCTAATAGCGGTGTCATAATACTGGCTGCTACTAACCGTGCCGACATTCTGGACAAGGCGCTCCTGAGAGCGGGACGTTTCGACCGTCAGATACATGTTGACCTGCCTGACCTGAACGAGAGAAAGGAGATATTCCAGGTGCACCTCCGTCCGCTGAAGACGAGCAAGGAACTTGATGTTGACTTCTTGGCGAAGCAGACACCGGGATTCAGTGGCGCGGACATAGCCAACGTCTGCAATGAGGCGGCGCTCACAGCTGCACGCAAGGACAAGAAGGAAGTCGAGAACCAGGACTTTATGGACGCTGTGGACAGAATAGTCGGCGGACTTGAGAAGAAGACAAAGATAATGACCGCAGCCGAGAAGAAGGCGATTGCTTATCATGAGGCAGGTCATGCGACTATATCATGGCTGCTTGAGCATGCCAATCCGCTGGTCAAAGTCACCATCGTGCCAAGAGGCATGGCGTTGGGTGCGGCATGGTATCTGCCTGAGGAGCGAGTGCTCACCAACAGGGAGCATATTCTTGACGAGATGTGCTCGACACTAGGAGGACGCGCAGCGGAAGAATTGTTCGGCAACACGGCCTCGACAGGAGCGGTGAACGACTTGGAGAGAGTGACAAAGGTGGCGTATGCTATGGTGACATACTACGGCATGAGCGAAAACATCCCTAATATGTCTTACTACGACTCGATGGGAGGCGATTACGGTTTCACTAAGCCATATAGCGAGGAGACTGCCGAGATGATAGACAAGGAGGCGAAAAGAATAATCTCCGAGCAGTATGAGAGAGCGAAGAAGATTCTCTCGGAGAACGAGGAAGGACACCATAAGATAGCTCAACTCCTTATCGACAAGGAGGTTATATATGCCGACGACGTGAAGGAGATTCTCGGCGAGCGTCCATGGGAATCGAGAGCGGACGAGCTGCTCGCCGACGAGAAGGCTGCTGCCGAGCAGAGGGAGAAGGACGAAGCACTCTTGGCTGAAAGCAAAAATGACAATGAAGAGACCGAGACTGAAGTTGAAGGTCAGGAGACTCAAGTTGCAGAGGATAGCGCAGTAAACGAAGACATTAAAAACGAGAAAGAAAATGACTAACATAGCGCAAAGAACAATTACTGGAACTGTCTTTGTGGCAGTGATAATCGCGGCAATATTATTAGGCGAGGCGACTTTGGCGACATTGACAATCATTGTGTCATTCCTGTCGCTGAACGAGTTCAACGGTCTTGTGAAGGGTAAGTACAATGTGAATGTTCCGTTGGTGGAGTCTTGCTTGGGCGCGGTGCTGATGACGGCGGCGATAGTTCTGCCGGTGAAGTACGGCCTGACATTGCTGTTCTTCATAGTTCCGTATTTCTTTGTCTGCATGGCGATAGAACTGTTCCGCAAGCAGCAGGACCCGGTAAAGACGTGGGCTTTCTTCCTGCTTGGACAGATATACATAGCAGTTCCGTTCGCATTGCTCAATCTCATCGCATTGTCCGACAAACTCATCGTGCTTGCGATATTTGTTCTGATATGGGTGAACGACACATTCGCATATCTGACTGGTATGGGAACGTCGAAGACTATAGGCAACCACAAGATGTTTCCTCGCGTTTCGCCTAAGAAATCGTGGGAAGGACTTGCTGGCGGAGCTGTCATGGCGGTCGTTGCGTCTGTCATTTTCAGCCGTTTGACCGATATCGCCGGATTCTCCACTGCTGTGTGGATAGGTCTGGCCATAGTTATAGTGGTGTTCGGCACGATAGGTGATTTGTGCGAGTCTATCTTCAAGAGAACTCTCGGAGTCAAGGACTCTGGAACGATATTGCCAGGCCACGGCGGCATGCTCGACCGTTTCGACAGTGTCTTGTTTGCCACTATCGGCACAATCATGTACTTGGGAATTATAACAACAATTTAATATTAACAAAAACACATTAAACATGCGTAGACTTCGAATACATAAGGAGGGAAAGACAATATTATTATGCCTTTTGGCGCTTCTTTGCGTTCTAAACATCACATTGTGGTGGCAGTCGGTGCCAAAGCCGTTTGTCATAACAGCGACAGTTGTCAGCATTGTGGCATTTTGTTATTTCCTTTATTTCTTTAGAAGCCCAAGAAGAATAGTCTCGGTGTCCGACCCTTCGTTGCTGATAGCTCCAGCCGACGGCAAGATTGTCGTTATCGAGGAGACCGACGAGAACGAGTTCCTGCACGAGAGAAGAATCCAGGTTTCGATATTCATGTCTCTTATTAGTGTGCATGCTAACTGGTATCCGGTGAAGGGTATCGTGAATTATGTGAAGCATCACAAAGGACGCCACACTGCGGCTTATCTGCCAAAGTCAAGCAACGAGAACGAGCATTCTTCGATCGGAATGACGAGCGAGGGCGGCACAAAGATTCTGATTAAGCAGATAGCCGGCGCTCTGGCTCAGAGAATCGTGACTTACGCCAAAGAAGGCAAGGCTGTGCATATCAACGAGCAGCTGGGTTTCATAAAGTTCGGTTCCAGAGTGGACATTTTCCTGCCATTGGACACTGAAATCTATGTCAAGGTGGGTGACAAGACAACAGGAAACGAGACAATAATCGCACGTTTGAATGAGTAAATAATACGCAAATGAATGCAATTAAAAGGAACATCCCCAATTCGATAACCTGCTGCAACCTTTTCTCAGGTTGTGTGGCTTGCGTTTTCGCATTCTGGGGCAATTTCGACTATGCGGCCTTTGCTGTAGTGGCGGCTGCTGTGTTCGACTTCTTCGATGGCTTTGCGGCAAGGGGGCTGAAGGCGTATTCGCCTATGGGCAAGGAGCTTGACTCGCTGGCGGATGATGTCAGCTTCGGTGTTGCTCCGTCGGTGGCAGTTTACAGCTATTTGGACAGTTGCTCTGCAGTGTCGGAATATTCGTTTGTTCCTTTCTTGGCGTTCTTTATCGCGGTGTTCTCGGCACTGCGTCTGGCTAAGTTCAATATCGATGAGCGCCAGACATCGTCGTTCATCGGTCTGCCAACACCAGCTAACGCTTTGTTCTGGATGTTCATCATCTCGACACTTAATCATTACGGGCTGAAGCTCGGTGTCAGCGGAGTGGCAGTTCTGCTTGTGGTAGAGGCTTTGTTCTGTTATCTGATGGTGTCGCCGCTGCCGATGTTCTCGCTCAAGTTTCATGACTTCTCGTTGTCAAACAACAAGCTTAGATACTTGTTTCTCGCGGTGAGCGTCGTTTTCATTATTATATTCAGAATGGCGTCATTCCCGGTCATAATATTATTCTACATAATGCTCTCGGTGATAGACGATGTCGCAAAAAAGAAAGCATAAGGAAATGGTAAGAAGTATTCGACATCTGTTTTTTATAGTTGCGCTTATCTCGTTTGCGCTGGTTTCATGCGATGACGAGTATCAAGACACAAAAGACGCAGGCGAGGCTTACATAAAAAGCGTAAGCGACAATGACATATACACATTGAACACAGGGCTTAAGTATAAGAAATACTTCGAGGAAGACCCTTCGTGGCCAGATGTGCCAGCGATGCCGGGGTTCATAAACATCAACTACACAGCGATGTTCATCAACGGCGACACTCTGGCGTGCGACAGCGCGAAATACAAGACATACCAGATTGTCGAGTCGATAAGCTCGTCGGGCGACACGACATGGAAGGACACGACTGTCCTTGTAAAGCCGACGTTCTATTACTCAAACATGATAGACGGCTGCAAGCAGGCGATAAAGAGAATGAAGGTCGGCTCGAAGTGGAGGCTGTGGATTCCGTACAATCTCGCGTACGGCTCCGACGGCATAAATGACGGCACAATAAAGGTGGACCCTTACACGGCTCTGATTTATGATATTGAGCTGATTGGAGTAACTGCTGAATAATTCACTGAAGATGAAGAGAATAGCGCTAAGACTTTTTATAACGATACTTTTTGTATGTTCTGCCGATTTATATGCGCAGAGAATAGGTCTGGACGGCAGTTATGTCGCAGACTTTTTGGCTCAGAAGGAAGGCGGCAAATCAAAAACGAACTTCCTGAACGGCTGGAACGCAGAGTTCCGTTACGAGCAGTTCGTGCGAGACTCTTCGAACCTTTCAGTCAGCTTCGGCATAGGCTGGGAGTTCCGTGCAAACAGATACGGAGTGGAGTGGTATGAGCCATACACGACTTGCACACGTTTCATGCACTATTTGTATGTGCCTGTGGATGTGAATTATTATTTCCCTCTTGACAAAAAGAAGAAACTGAAAATCTTTGTCTTCGGCGGACCGAGACTGAATGTCGGTCTGCTCGGCGACTACGGCCACCATTACTACATGGCGACAAGAGACTACAAGCTGAGAAATCCGTTCGGATCCTCATTCGCCGGCGACAGTATGCACAGATTCGACTTCTCGATAGGCGCAGGTGTAGGAATCGAGTATTACGGCGCGTTCATGAAGGTGGGTTACGATTTCCCTGTGACCAATTCGGCGAGCGCGTATAAGCCATCAGATATTTATCAGCACAACCTTAGAGTGACACTCGGATATATGCTTGACCTCAGAGCCATAGCCAAGAAGAGGAATAGGCACAGACTGCCTGGACAGCGCTCCGGACTGAGACAGATGGCTCTGCCGGAAGAAAAAGCTATGCCTGGCATGAATCAAGGTGGCATGATGAGAAGATAGACAAATTAATAAAAACCATAAAACTGCTGTAGATGACGCAGACAGACAAAAAGACTTTCGGCAAGATCGCATTGCCGCATATTGTAGCTGTAGCATTATTTTTCATAATCTCAATCGTTTATTTTTCTCCGGTTCTGGACGGCAAATCCTTGGTTGGAAGCGATACAGAAAGCTGGATAGGCATGAGCAAGGAAGCGAGAGACTTCAACGCGACCCATAGCGAAGGCACATTATGGACGAATTCCATGTTCGGCGGAATGCCGACATACCAGATTGCCGGTCCAAAGTCCTATGACTTCCTGACAATCGTCGTCGGCGACACACTTTACCAGTTGCCAAGAGTGGTTTATACCTTATTCCTGTATCTTATCGGATTTTACATACTTATGTTGTGCTTCGACGTGAAGCCATGGCTCAGCCTTGTGCTGGCGCCTGCCTTTGCGTTTTGTTCGTACAATTTGATAATACTTGCAGCGGGACATGACACGAAGGCGCTTTCGATAGCTTATATGCCTGCCGTGATAGGCAGTGTCATTTATTCGTTCAGGAAAAACAGGTACATAGGCGCAGTCCTTACGGCATTTTTCCTGGCGTTACTCATAAGAGCTAATCACCTTCAGATAGTTTACTACACGCTCATCGCGCTCATAATTTACGGAATCTCTGAACTGATATTCGCCATAAAGGAAAAGAGACTGAAACCGATGTTCGGAACATTGGGACTGTTGGTCGTGTCGGCAGTGATTGCTGTCGGACTGAATGCGACAATGCTGATCATAACAAAGGAGTACAGCGACTATACGATGCGAGGCCGTTCCAACGGACTGACAATCGACAAGAGCAGCCAGACCGAGGGATTGGACAAGGACTACATCACAGGATGGTCTTACGGCATAGGCGAGACCTTCACGCTCCTTATCCCCGACTTCAAAGGCGGAGCGTCGCAGGAATATCTGCCAGTTGATTCTAAGACCGGCGAGAAACTCAAGGAACTTGGAGCTAACCCCGAGGCGATACTCACAAACCAGCCAATGCCTACATACTGGGGAACACAGCCTTTCACTGCTGGTCCTGTTTATGCCGGAGCGATAGTCTGCTTCCTGGCGTTGCTGGCGCTTCTTATCGCTCCAAATAGGGAAAGATGGTGGCTGCTTGCGGCGTTTATCGTGGGCATGCTGCTCTCGTGGGGACGTAATTTCCCAGCGCTGACTAATTTCTTCATCGATTACGTGCCGCTCTACAATATGTTCAGGACAGTGTCCATGACGCTTGTGATATCTTGTCTGGCTTTGGCTGTGTTGGCAGGTCTTGCGCTGAAATACTGGTTCTGGCCAGTGGAAGGCACACCTTCAGCCGACGAGAAGTTCCGTCGCAAGGCATTGTACATATCGGCTGGTGTGACAGGCGGATTATGTCTGCTCTTCTGGCTGATACCTTCTATTGCCGGCGACTTCAAGGCCGATGTGGATGGTTACATGGTGCAGAACGGTTATCCGTCGTTCTTCCTTGACACATTGCCAGCCGACAGAAAGGCGATGCTCTCAAGTTCGGCTTTGCGCTCGTTGATTTTCATAGCGTTGGCATTTGTCGTATTGCTGTTATCCAAGACAAATGACAAGAAGAGCGCAGGAAAGATACCTATGTATGGCGCATTCGTGGCGTTAGGAGTGTTTGTGCTGATCGACATGGTGCCGATAGCAAAAAGATATTTGAACAACACAATGTTCAAGAAGCAGCCTAAGATTGACTATTTCCAGCCGTCGGCAGCGGATGAGATGATATTGGCGGACAAGTCGGAGCACAGGGTTCTGGACTTGACGACAAACGTGTTCAACAGTTCCAAGCCGTCATACTTCCATCATTCGATAGGCGGATACCACGCAGCCAAGTTGCGTCGTTATCAGGAACTTATAAACATCCACATCGACAAGGAAATATCAAACATAATAACAACATTCCAGGTGGCAAGCTCAGCCAAAGACGTGAACGAGGTGAACGCGATGTTTGCCAATGCATTCTCGCAGTGCAAGGTGCTGAACATGCTCAATATGAAGTATGTGATATACAATCCGGACCAGGCGCCGCTGCAGAACCCTTATGCCAACGGACCGGCATGGATCGTGAAGCAGGCGATAATGGCTGAGACACCGGATGAGGAGATGATAGCGCTCGGCAGGATGGACAACAAGCAGTCTTTGGTGTTCGACAAGGAGTACAAGAGCCAGGTACCAGACGAATTCATAAACAAAAAGGGTGTGGCGCTGGCTAATGCAGTGGATTCCGCAGCGGTCATCTCTCTGCTTTCGTATGCGCCTAACCATCTGCAATATTCATACAAGTCATCGACCAAGAGCCTTGCCGTGTTCTCGGAGATTTATTACGACAAGGGCTGGAACGCTTATGTGGACGGCAAACCCGCAGAATACTTCCGTGCGAACTATCTGCTCAGAGCCATGTGTCTGCCGGCAGGCGAGCACAAGGTTGAGTTCAAGTTCGAGCCGCAGTCTTATGCTACAGGCAATCTGTTGAGAAGCATTGCCACAGTCCTGTTCCTGTTGGCTGTCGGCGCGCTTGTCTTCTACCACTACAAACGCAAACGTGCATCATAAAAACATAACCGCTTATGGATACAGCACCTAAGATATTGAAATGGCGTCAGAAATTAGTGCAGGAGGAGACTCACTCGTCTTCGCACTGGGTGTTGGATTATGTGAGCGGCGAGGGCGACTTCATAGTAGCCATGATGGATGCGCATTGGTCGGCCAAGGGCATCGAGTCGGACGAGCAGAATAGGGAGAAGGCTAAGCGCAGATACGGCGTTTCTATTATTTTCCCGAGTGAGACTTCGAAACTGGATGAACTGTCGTTCGGCGCAGTGACAGCATGGAGCGGATTGCCGGAAGAAGGCTATTTGCCGCCGCTTGAAGCGCTGAAGGTGTTTCACAAGGTGCTGGTGGAGAACGGCTCGCTGTTTCTGGCGCTACCGTCCAGCGAGTACAGCAAAGAGAACGTCGCGACGATGGCTAACGAGGCCGGTTTCGGCATAGATGCAATATTTCCGCAGCCGGAGACAGGATTGTTCTCGTTCATTCAGAACATGAGCACGAAGAAGCATCCAGAATCGGCGAGTGTGATAGTCTATCACTTAAAGAAGCTTGACACGCTCAATTTCCATGTCTTCTGACTTTGAAAAATTCGTACTTTAAACTTTATCTTGTAAATTTGAAAGATTTTTCTTTTTGACACAAAGGGTAAAAATATATTGATATGGCAAAACAACCCAAGGTTCGTACCAGCAAATTCTTCAATTCAAATTTCACAACAACCATAAGCATCGCGATGGTGCTGTTTCTTGTAGGCATCATCACAACGCTGACTTTGGTAGCAAAGCAGACATCGGATTATGTGAAAGGCAACATATCGTTCACCATAGTCCTGGAGGACAGCATAGCTAACCCCGACCTGCAGGTGCTCCAGACCCGTCTGAAGACCGCGCCTTACGTCAAGTCCACGAAGTTCATCTCCAAGGAAAGGGCTATGAGCGAGCTGTCGGACGAGTTGGGCGAGATGCCTGAGGATGTCATAGGCTACAATCCGCTTCTTGCGTCTATCGAGGTGAATGCTTCGGCAGAGTATGCGAACGCCAGCAGCATGGACAACATCAAGAAGGAACTTTCGGCTTATGACGGTGTGCATGAGGTGATATATCAGGAGAACATGATGGAGGACGTGAACAGAAACATCAACCTCATATCGTTGTTCCTGGCTGGAGTCTCGCTGCTGATGCTCATCGTGTCAATCGGACTTATCAACAACACAATCCGCCTGCAGCTTTATTCTAAGCGATTCACCATCAATACAATGCGCCTGGTGGGAGCTACAGCATGGTTCATTCGTAAGCCATTCCTCGGCAGAAGCCTGCTGAACGGACTGATAGCCGCGCTGCTGTCTTCGGCATTGCTTGAGGGCTTGCTCTATTACCTGCAGTATTACTACGGATTCCCGCTCTTTAACCTCGTCGCGCCAATGAACATCGTTATAACCGTGGGCGTGATATTCATACTGGGAATTGTCATATCGCTGTTCTCGTCGATGTTCGCAGTAGGCAAGTACTTGCGCATCAAGACAAATGACTTGTATTACATTTAATATTCCAAACCATGTCGGAAAACAACAATCACAAGAATTTCCCTGTCGGCAAGAAGAACCTTGTCCTTATGGCAATATCGTTTGTCATCATAATCATAGGTTTCGTGCTGATGCTGGGTCCTAACTCAGACCAGGCTTTCAATCCTGATATATTCTCATTCAGAAGAATCACAGTAGGTCCAATGGTTTCGCTTTTTGGATTCGTGTTTATGATTTTTGCCATAATGTATAAATTTAAAGACAAGGATAACGACTAATGAGCGCGGACTTAAGCTTACTTCAGACAATAGTGATTTCTATCGTTGAGGGACTGACAGAGTTTCTGCCGGTTTCGTCAACAGGACACATGATAATAACGCAGAATCTGATGGGTGTGAACGAGGGCAGTCCTTTTGTTCATGCCTTCACTTTTATAATCCAGTTCGGAGCGATACTCTCGGTCGTGTGCCTGTATTGGAAGAAATTCTTCCTCGTCAGGAGCAAAGAGGAGTTCAACGACAGGCTTAAGTTCTACGGCCTGCTCATCATCGGAGTGCTGCCGGCTGTTGTCATCGGACTTGCGGCTAAGAAGAGCGGTCTGCTGGACTGGCTTCTGGACAGTGTCGAGGTCGTGGCGGTTATGCTGATACTCGGCGGTATATTCATGCTTTTCTGCGACAGAATATTCAACAAGGGCAAGGAGGAAAACGAGGTTACGGCTAAGAGAGCCTTCATGATAGGTCTTTTTCAGTGTATCTCTGTGATCCCAGGCGTGAGCCGCAGCATGGCGACAATCGTCGGCGGTATGACGCAGAAACTGACAAGAAAGAAAGCGGCTGAGTTCTCATTCTTCTTGGCTGTTCCTACCATGGCTGGCGCGACGCTGCTGGATCTTTTGGAGATGTTCGATTCCGAGACGTCGTGGGCGACTTCGGAGCATATCTTCCTGCTTCTCTTGGGCTGCGGCATCGCTTTTGTCGTGGCATTGTTCGCCATGAAATGGTTCGTAAGCTTCTTGACCAAGTATGGTTTCAAGGCGTTCGGATGGTACAGAATCATTGTCGGCACAGTCATCGTGTGCCTTCTTCTGGCAGGTTTTGACTTAAACATGGTTGATTAATGGATTTTGACTCAGGAGAAATCCTTTATTTCGACAAGCCGCTGGAGTGGACATCTTTTCAGGTGGTCAGCAAGGTTCGTTATGCAATCTGTCATTCATTAGGCCGCAAATCCAAGGCTCTGAAAGTTGGACACGCAGGCACGCTCGACCCTATGGCTACTGGTGTGCTGGTGTTGTGCACAGGCAAGGCGACCAAGAAAATCGAGTCCTTTCAGTATCAGACTAAGGAATATATTGCAGACCTGTTTCTGGGCGCGACGACACCTTCGTTCGACACCGAACATCCCGTAGATAAGACTTATCCTACAGAACATATCACACGTGAGCTGGTGGAGGAAACACTGAAGTCGTTCATCGGAACGATAGAGCAGGAGCCGCCGGCTTATTCGGCAGTCAAGGTCAACGGCCGCCGTGCTTACGCAATGGCGCGCAATGGCGAGGAAGTGACGCTGAAAAAGAAAACGCTTGTCATAGACTCAATTGAGATACTCGACTTCTCGATGCCTCTGCTGCGCATAAAGGTGGTGTGCAGCAAGGGAACATATATCAGAGCGCTGGCACGTGACATCGGCGTGGCATTGAATAGCGGCGCGTATCTCACTGCATTGCGCAGAACACGAATCGGCGACGTGAAAGTAGAGGATTGCTGGCAAGTGGAGGATTTCCTGTCAAAAATGAAAACAAATGCATTTTCACAAGAATAAAATCAAGTGAAAAATGTAGAAAATACTTGACAACCCCTATTCTCAGATTGTATATTTGTCGCTCAATCAGCGAATATTAATTCCGTATAAAACATAAAGATATCCCATGAAACTTTCAAAATTCAAATTCAATCTAGATGAAGAAAGAATAGCGCAGTTCCCTGTGCATCACGACCAGCCATCCAAGGACCGTGACGACGCCAAGATGCTTGTCGTACATAAGAAAACAGGCGAGATTGAGCACAAGCAGTTCAAGAACATCATAGATTATTTTGACGACAAGGATGTCTTTGTGTTCAACGACACGAAGGTGTTCCCAGCCCGTCTTTACGGCAAGAAGGAGAAGACCGAGGCGCAGATCGAGGTTTTCCTCCTGAGAGAGCTTAACGAGGAACTTCGTCTGTGGGACGTGCTTGTTGACCCAGCGCGTAAGATAAGAATCGGAAACAAACTGTATTTCGGCGACGAGTCGCTCGTGGCTGAGGTTATAGACAACACGACTTCGAGAGGAAGAACGCTGCGTTTCTTGTTCGACGGTCCTCACGAGGAGTTCAAGAAACTGCTGTACTCGCTCGGAGAGACTCCGCTCCCAGGCTACATCAAGTCGAAGCGCGACCCTATACCAGAGGACGCCGATAACTATCAGACTGTGTTCGCGGCTAACGAGGGCGCAGTTGTAGCGCCTGCGGCAGCGATGCACTTCTCAAGGTCGCTGCTCAAGCGTGCCGAAATCAAGGGCATTGACTTCGTGAACATCACACTGCACGCAGGACTCGGCAACTTCAGAGAGATTGACGTTGAGGACCTGACAAAGCACAAGATGGATTCGGAGCCGCTTGAGATAACAGAAAGCGCTGCCGACAGAGTGAACGAGGCTGTCACTTCCGGACACAACGTCTGCGTAATCGGCACGACTACACTCAGAGCCATCGAATCGTCGGTAGGCTCATACCATAACTTGAAGCCATTCTCAGGATGGACAAACAAGTTCATTTTCCCTCCTTACGACTTCGCGATAAACAACTCGCTTGTCACAAACCTTCATTTGCCATATTCGACAATGCTCATGATGACATGCGCGTTCGGCGGTTATGACCTTGTGATGAAGGCTTACGACGAGGCGGTTTCGTATAAGGACGAGAACGGCGAGGGCTACAAGTTCGGCGTTTACGGAGACGCCATGCTCATTCTCCCATAAGACTAACGTATTCAAGACATTGATATGAGAAAACTGAAGACATTGTTCACAGGATTGTTTTTGTCCTTAGCCACTCTTGCATTAGCGCAGAAGCCGGCGTCAGTCTCCGATTCCGACAACAGCAATGCTCAGCTGGCCAAGTATCTGGATGTTTACAATTCCATATTCAAGCAGCTTTCTCTTTATTATGTCGATACGATAAACGCCAAGAAGATAATATCGTCGTCGATAGACGAGGCGTTGTCTTCGTTGGACCCATACACGACTTATATCCCAGACGAGGAGTCGTCCGACTTCAAGTTTATGACAACTGGACAGTATGGCGGCATCGGTGCGCTCATTTCGCAGCATCCGCGTTCGTATTCGGATTCGCTAAAATCCGACTACGACGTGCTCATCTCCGAGCCTTACGAGGGATTGCCTGCCGACAAGGCTGGACTCAAGGCTGGCGATGTCATCGTGCAGATAGACAAGACGAAAGTCAAAGGCAAGACGATTTCCGAAGTCAGCGAGATGCTCAGAGGAATACCAGGCACATCGCTGGAAGTGATAATAAACCGCGGCGGCGAGAAGAATATCAAGAAGCATATCGTGCGCGAGAAAATCGCAATCCCGGCTGTCACTTATTATGGCGTGGTGGGCGATTCCACTGCTTACATTCTGCTCAGTCAGTTCACCGAGAAGTCGGCTGAGGGTGTGCGCACAGCCATAAACGACATGAAGAGCAAGCACAATATAACTTCCATAGTGCTTGACTTGCGCAATAACCCGGGCGGTCTGCTCGACCAGGCTGTGGAGATAATAAACCTGTTCGTTCCGCAGGGGAAGGAGGTCTTGTCGATGCGTGGAAGGGCTAAGCAGCTCGACCAGGTGTTCAAGACATCTTCTGCCGCATTGCTGCCGGACATACCGTTGGCGGTGCTTGTCAATTCGTCATCGGCGTCAGCGTCGGAGATAGTGTCTGGCGCGCTGCAGGACCTCGACAGAGCCGTAGTGATAGGCACACGCTCGTTCGGCAAGGGGCTTGTGCAGTCCACTCGCGAATTGCCATACAATGGACATCTGAAGCTTACCACAGCTAAGTATTACATACCTTCTGGCCGCTGCATCCAAGCGATAGACTATGCGAAGCGTGCCGATGACGGTTCATTGTCCAAGATTCCGGATTCGCTCAGACATGAGTTCAAGACGGCTAATGGACGCGTCGTCAAGGACGGAGGCGGCATAGAGCCTGACTTTGAGGTCAAGAACGAGATGTCGCTTAACATAGCTTATCAGTTGTGGGCGAAGAACCTGATTTTTGATTACGCCACAATGTATTGCAGCGAGAACAAGCGCATTGCCGAGCCAGAGGCATTCTCCATAACAGACAAGGACTTCGAGGCATTCAAGTCGTTTGTTAAAGGCACCGACTTCAAGTACGAACTGCGTACGTCGGGCCGCCTCGAATGGCTGCTTGACATAGCCAAGGAAGAAGGATACGGCGAGCGTGCGAAGGACGAGTTCGCTGCTTTGAAGAAGAAGCTGACTCCGGACATCGATGCCGACATGGACCTTTTCAAGAAGGATATTGTTGACATGATAAATGGCGAGATACTCAAGCGCATGTATTATCAGAAGGGTTATGTGCGCCACACGTTGGTCAGCGACCCTGTGCTGAAGAAAGCGCTTTCTGTTCTTAATGATAAGGAGCTATACACCAAGACTTTGAGTTCTAAAAAATAATCGGCAAGACATTGGCAGATAATTTGAAAAATAGGACGGTGTTGGCGCTCATGTGGAATGGCGTCGATAAGTTCTTCTTTCAGTTTGTCGCACTCATCGTCGGCATCATAACCGCCAGATTCCTGTCGCCTCAGGACTTCGGTTTCATGGGCGCTTTGGCTGTCTTCACGATGCTCAGCAACATACTCGTGGAGTCTGGCTTCACATCGGCGCTCATCCGTCGTGATGGCAACACAGACAACGACTATTCCGCCATATTCTTCGTGAATATTCTCATCGCGGTAGTCATTTACCTGATACTGTTCTTCTCGGCTCCATACATCGCATTGTTCTTCAGAATGCCCGAACTCTGCTCGCTATCGAGATTCCTGTTCCTTTCCATCATCATCAACTCGCTCGGCATAGTGCAGAATATCATACTGTCCAAGTCGTTGTCATTCAAGGTGATTTCTCTTGCCGACCTGACTTCGGCTCTCGTGTCGGGTGTCGCGACAGTGCTGATGGTCATGAGCGGTTTCGGCTACTGGGCTTTGGCTTGGCAGATACTGCTGCAGAACGTCGTCAGAGTCGCGTTTCTTTGGGCAGCGTCGTCGTGGAGAGTGTCTTTCCATCCGTCTTTCGGAGTCATAAAGGAAGTGTTCTCCTTTTCTTCATTCATGCTGTTTTCATCGTTTATTAACACCGTGGTGAAAAACATCTACAGCGTCATAATCGGAAGGCTGTTCAATCCTGCCATGCTGGGTTTTTATTCGCAAGCCAACAAATATCAGCAGATACCGTCCACCGTCATACAATCGACGATTTCCGGCGTGGCTTATCCCGTGCTGTCTAACCTCAAAGACGACGAGGCGCGCCAGCTTATGTATTTGCGCAAGATAGTACGCATTGCGGCGTGCGTCATATTCCCAGTCATGTTCGGGCTTGCGGCGCTTATGGCTCCGCTCGTGTCCATACTCCTGACCGACAAGTGGCTCCCAGCCGTGCCTTATTTCCAGATAATGGTGCCGGTGGCTGTGGTGCTGCCGTTTCATGCACTCAACACCAATCTTGTGCTCATAAGAGGATTCTCAAGGACAAATCTGCTGCTGGAGGCGGTGAAGAACGGACTGATACTGCTGTCGGTTTTTGCGGTCTATGCTCTGGCGTCATTCACGTCATGCATCGAGATGGACATCAACTGGCTGCTGATATTTTTCTCTGTGGCTAATGTCCTTTCCTATCTGTTCGACATGTTCGTGTCGCAGCGTTTGGCTGGTTACAGGGTGGTTAGTCAGCTGAAGGACATTATGCCTTATTTCTTTGTCTCTGCGGTTATGTTTGCCGTGGTCAGTCTGCTTGACTATCTCAATGCGGAACACGCCTTGATAGGCTCGAAAATAGCATCAACGGCAGTTCTTATGGTCATAGCTGTCGCCTTTTATGCGGCATCACTTAAAATCCTCGGCTCTAAGGTTTTCGATGAGGCTTGGAGTCTGATTGTCAAGCGCAGGATTTCTTAGCGCAAGGATTACTTCAGGATTTTCGGCAAAACGAGGCATGCGGCTTTTGGCATGCTGGTGAGCAAGGACACGACGATTCTGGTCTTCAAGTCCTTTTTCAGGTATTTATTGCTTTTGTAGTTTGGAATCGCACGGAGCAGCTCGTCCGTGTATTTTTTTAATGTGCTTTCGTCGGCATCCTGGTTGTTTCTGAGATATTCTATCGAGCTGACGATGTATGCTTTCTTTATGAGCAGATACTCGGCAAGTTCTCTGTGCTCGTCGGCAGATGCGGCGATGAGCCGTGCGAAAGCCTCGAACTTCTGTTTGTATCTGTTGTCGTCACGTTGGTGCGAGATGGAGTCGCCGTGTATAAGGTAGTGATAAAATGCGTCGTTGATGTGCGAGATTCTTTGCGAACGAAATAATGACAGAGCCTCGAAAAAACTGTCTTCCGAGCTTTTCAGTTCCGGGAATCGTATGCTGTTCCTGTCCACAAAGCTCTTTGAGTAAATAAGGCTGTAGAAGTAGGTCACATAGTTGAGCAGGAATTTTTCCTTGCTGCCGTCGCCGAACGCTCCGTCTTCCACAATCGGGTTTCTCGCTATGCTCTGTCTGCCGTTTTCCTCTATGGTCACGTGTCCGTAGCAGATGTCGGCGTTGGCGCGTTTGGCTGCGTTGTAGAGCTTTTCGTAGCAGTCGACGTCCACCCAGTCGTCTATGTCCACAAAGGCGAGGTATTCTCCTGTGGCATTGTCTATGCCAGCGTTTCTCGCTCCGCCTGGACCGCAGTTCTTTGGTGTCTGCAGGTGTTTTATGGTTATGTCCGCTCTTCTGCTTTCGCTTGCAGCCTTTATTCTGTCGATGCTGTCGTCGGTGCTGTGGTCGTCCACGAAGATGATTTCAAACCCCTCCAGTGTCTGGCTCATTAACGAGTCTATGCACTTGCTGATGTCGGCAGGCGCATTGTAAACGGGTATTATGACAGAAATCTTTGGTGTCACTTGCGGTCAAGCAGTTCAATCATCTGTTTCACACGGCTCTCGAATGTGTTGCCGTTCAAAATTATGTTGTAGGCCTTCTCGGCGTTCTCGCTCATGTCGTGCTGCAGCGCGTAGTCAATCAGATTCATCATCTCCTCCTTGTTCTCGTACAGTCCCACTTCGCCGTTCTGGAACACTGATGCGATGTACGGATTCTTGTCGCATATCTGGTAAGCCTTGGCTCCGCATGCCTCGAAAAGGCGTTGGTTGGCGCCGTTGAATGTCTGCTTGTTGTGTATGTTCAGCGCTATTTTTGTCCGTGAGAACAGTTCGTTCACCAGTCTTGGCTCTATGTTTACGTTCTTGAACACGTTTCTGTTTCTGCGGAAGAGCCACTTTATCGGATTCTTGAAGTATGGCTTGTATTCGCCGTATATCACGATGTTCTTGTCCTTGTATCGTTCTACGATGCTCTCAAGCAGCTCGATTCTTTTCGCGCTTGTGTATATGGTGCCGACAAAGAGTATGTCTATGTCTTTCTCCTTGTTGTCTATAGGGTAATAGACGCTTGTGTCGCAAGCCAATGGCAGGAAGTGCGCCGTCTTGCCCTGTTTGCTGAAGTACTCCACGTCTTTCTCCTCGAAGCAGCAGAACAGGTCGGCGTGGTCGATGTGTTTTTCGCACATGGCTCTGTCGGGGCGCTGCACGCTGTCGTACATCCATATTATCACCTTGCTGCCGTGCTGTCTGAAGTAGTCCAGCGTCTCGTCCTTCAGTATCGTTCCGTTGTATATGAACACCAGGTCCGGCTTGTATTCGTCGAACTGCTTTTCTATGTATTGCTTATATTTCTGACGGCTTTTCTCCCTCAGGCTTTCCTTGTCTATTGCGAACTTGTGTCTCCATTTCAACAGGCCCTTGAACGGATGTATCGGCTCGTCGTAAGTCTCTATCTTGACGTCGTAGCCCTGCTTCCTGAAAGCGTCGCCCACGCTTATCTGGTAGTTGAAAAACGGACTTGATATTATAAGTACCTTGCTCATTTATTCTCCTGAAAGTATCTTTTGTATTGTTGTGTTGTCGCCGTAGATGCATGGCGAGTCGTACGGACGGTCGGGGTAGGCGCCGTATTCGAGCGTTATGTCCAGGTTGTGTTCCTTGATGAAGCCTTCAACAGCCTCCGCCAGACTGATTGCCTTGCCTGTGCAGCAGTTTATTATGCCGGTGTGCTTGTCTTGGGTTATGACAGCCGAGATTTGTCTCACGAGCTCCGACACGTTCATGAAGTCGTATTTGTTCTTTCCGCTGGTGAACGGGAATGTCTTCTTGCCGGCTTCGTTTGCCTCTATCAGTTTGGTGAATATAGAGTGGTTCTTCAAGTCGTCACCGTAGATGTAGAACGCTCTTATCCACTGCAGCTTGCAGCCGTTTTGTGCGGCGAACAGCATGATGCTCTGCCGGAGGGTGTTCTTGGCTATGCCGTAGAGCGACTGCGGGTTGCAAGGCGTGTCGGAGTCGATTCTGCCTTCGTGGTATCCCACTTCGTGCATTGTGCCCATCACAGCCAGATGCTTCAATCCGTTGTTTATCAGGTTTGTCAGGAAGTTGTAGTGCGACGACAGGTCCAGCATCTGCTTTGGCGAGTTATGCACGAATCCGTCTCTCCATGCCAAATGCAGGCATACATCCGGATTACCCAGAGTTGCGAACGCATTGTCGCTTTCCTTTATGCTGAAAATGTCGAATTGTTTGACTTCGGCTCTCGCGTCGATGTTGTTTGAGGCGATGTCGCAAGCCACGACTTCGTGTCCGCCGTCAAGCAGTTGCTTCACCACATTGCTGCCTATATATCCGTTGGCGCCTGTTACTAATATCTTCATTGTGTGTTATATTCGTTCCCAGATTCCTTTCTCTGGATTATACTTCTTGATTACTTTGGCTGGCATTCCCACAGCCACGCTGTAGTCGGGGATGTCCTCGGTCACTACGGCATTCGCCCCGATGACGCAGTGCTTGCCCACCTTCGCGCCTATCACGCAGACGTTCTCGCCTATCCAGCTGCCTTCGCCTATCTCCACTTCCTCGCACTGCCTTATGCCTTGCTTTATGACAGGGACGTTCACGTCCTCGTATGTGTGCAGGTTGTCCGACACATAGACTCTGTCTGCCATCAGGACATTCTCGCCGATTCTTATCGACTTTGTGGCGTATATGTGGCAGAAGTGGCCTATCACAGTGCCGTCGCCTATGCTCAGCAGCGGAGTGTTGCCAGTGAGCGGCATCGCGGCTATCCAGCCCTGTTCCTGTATCGTCACCTTGTCGCCTATCTCGATGTTGCTCTTGCCGTCTATTGCCACAGGCGAGTATATCAGGCTGCCTTTCCCGAACTTTTTGAATTGGAAAGGGTAGAGCAGAAGGCTTCTCAGCTTCGCCGATATTTTAATTGGAAGTCTCATCCTGTTTTGTTCCGTTTATATACTCGTTGTATCTGTTTATGCCCATGCCGAACACGTTCACCAGCAGGTTCTCCGCCTCCTGGCTTATCTCGTCGGCTCTCTTTTGCTTGGACTTGCTTATCACAGCCTCCAACTCTCCAAAGTTATTGAATTTATCATCAAGTCCTTCAAAGTCGAGATTCTCGTTCCTGGCCCATCTCAGTGGCTTCACACCGTAATACATGCACTCGTAGTACGTCGCCGTGTTGTGTGTTATGGCGAAGTCGTATTCGCCGCTGCCCAGCATCTCGTTTATCGTGTTCGTGTTGTCCAGCAGTGTTATGGCGTCTTTCCAAGGCTCCATGTCCTCTTTGGTTATGGCGGAAAGCGGGTGCAACCTTAGCGCGAAGCTTATGCCAAGTTTCTCCTTGGCTTCTTTCGCCACGGGGAACAGTTCTGCCAGGTCTTTGTCATACAGGCTTATTCCGCCTATTATCACGCATCGTTTGTATTCGTTCCTCATCCTGATTTCCTTCTTCGGATACTTAGGGTTTCCGGCGGCGAATATTCTGCTGCCGTCCATACCGAAGTCCCTTATCAAGTCGTTTCTCTGCGTCTCTCCGAATGTAAGTACGTAGTCCGACGTGATGTTCGCTCCGTTCACTACGTCGTTGGCTATCTTGTTCTTGTATCTGCCGAAGTTGCCGTGCAGCGTGCAGTATGTCCTCACGCCTTTGTTCTTCAGGTACAGTGTCAGCAGCGCCTCGGTGTAGGCTGGCGCGCAGAACGGTATGTAGCTTTTTCCGCTCAGGTCGGTGCCGGCGAATGCCTTGTCCAGGTCGTCAATCACCTTGCTGTATGCAGCCATCTGCGATGCCACAAACAGCTGTTCCTTGAATGCGCACTTCAGTCCTTTCCTTACGATTCGCAGGTATTTCGGAAGTCTTGCCAGCGCTCCGATTTTGTATTTGTACTTCAGCACCACACGCTCGTTGCCTTCTATCGATTGGCTTATCATCATGGAGAGCTTCTCGTGGTCCTTTCTGCCTTTCACACCGTATGAGCAGACCGAGCCGCCTTTGCCGAACGCCTCTTTCAGACTCTCTGCATCCACTCTTTTCAGCAGTTCGCACGCTATGTGGTAGAGGTCCTTGTGCTCACCGTTCACGGTTATGCCTATGATGTCGGCACCGCATGCTTCCGCCAGGTTCACTCCCTTGTAGTAAACCTTGAACACCTTCTGCAATTCCAGAAACTGCAGGTATTCTGCGTGGTTTGATGCCGACTCGAAGCTCATGTCTCTGCTTATTTCAGTGTTTTCACAATCTTCTCCGCGAAGTTGAAATCCGCTGGCCAGTCAATGTCCACGCCCTCTATCTTGTCAATCTCCGCAAAGTAAGGCTTGAATCCGATTCTCTGGTGATGCTCCTTCCATATCTCGCTGCGGAATATGAAGAAGGCGCTTGTCTCCACATATATCGGTTCGATGGTTTGTGTTCTCGGTATGTTCTTCAGGTCGTAGTTCAGCGGCGCTCCCTTGTACCATGTGAATGTCTGTATCTTCTCCACGCTGAACGCCGAGTCGTGTTCGCCGCTTATCACATGGTCGAGCGCGTTCTCTATGGTGGCGTGCTTGATGAATGGCGATGTGGTGTGCGCCAGCACGTAGATATCGGCGTCTATGGTCTTGGTGAATGCGTCGTAGATGTCCTCGCCCAGTGTGTCGTCGCTGTCGAGCTCGATGGGGCGCTGCAGGAATTCCACGCCTTCTGGCAGGAACTTCTTTATGTCGGGGTTGCTGCAGTAAACATAAACCTTGTCGATTTTCTCGACCTTCACGAGTGTCTCGAGTATGTAGCACAACAGCGGTTTGCCGTTGAGCTCCTTCAGGTTTTTGCCTGCAACTCTTTTGCTGTTCAGTCTTATGGGTACGAACGCTACTGTCTTCATCTTTTCTTTTTGTGTTTAATTTTCCCTAAAAGTATAGGGCACCATTTGTCTGCTATGTAAACCGCCGGCAGACACAGCGTCATTATTATTAATGCTTCGGTTATTCTTGTGTCGTCAAACGTAAAATACTCGTCCAAGTATTGATAAATCCACGGATGCACAGCCAGTATCAGCAGTGTTCCGTTGCTCAGCACCTCCACGGCTCTCGCTCTTGGCAGCTTCGTGCATGTCATTATGCATAAGGCTGTTCCTGCGGCTGCGGTTATGTAGTACAGCGCAGCGTTGTCGCCGAGTCTGAAGTGGAACATGTCAACGCTTTTGTCGTAAGTCATCAGTGTCATGGCAATGCCTGCCGCCGCTGCGACTGCTGTTATCGCCATGTTGCGTACCGATGATATTTTCTCAATGTCTATCTTCGCCTCTCTTGTCATCATTCCAGCCAGGAAGAACGGCATCGCGCACATGCTCCTGTCTATGTAGAACCACGTCCTGGCGTCGCTGTGGTACATTGCTCCTGCATAAACCGCACATGCCAGCATTACGCCGAGCTTCACCCACAACCCTCTCTTGGCTACGGCTGCGCCTGCGAGCCTGATTATTATCAGCACCCAGACGAACCACATCTGGCACAGCATTCCGTGTCCCCATTTCGAAGTCGGGTAGTAGCACCAGAATGTCTTTATCAGACTGTTCCTCGTGAAGAGCCATATCTTGTGCCAGTCCGCTCCCTTCATGCTGTCCGGCACATTGCACGCGACGAATATGACGTTCCATATCACTATCGCCAATGCCAGTGCCAGCGATGACTTCAGCAGATGGCTGAACGGTTTCTCGTAGTTGCTCAGATAGCCCGAGACAAAGAAGAAAGCCGGGATGTGAAAGGTGTAAATGACGGGAATCAACGAGCTTCCCATGTGTCCCACCACAACCAGCGTGATGAGTATCACCTTAATCCAGTCTGCCCAGACAATCCTATTAGAGTATTGCGCTGAAGGCATCTATCAGTCCTGCGAATTTATTATCGTCGTCGGTCACGACCAGCGTGTGTATGTTGTGCTTGCGCATCATCTCGCCAGCGGT
This sequence comes from uncultured bacterium, assembly GCA_946183755.1. Taxonomy (GTDB): domain Bacteria; phylum Bacteroidota; class Bacteroidia; order Bacteroidales; family Paludibacteraceae; genus UBA4363. Next base: position 26,903 of record CAMHCZ010000005.1, read on the forward strand.
GCTCAGCTTCTCGTTCTCGTTTATCTGCTTTGGGTTCTTGCTCATTATCTCGCCGACAGTGAGCGAGAAGAACTTGCTCTGCTGTGTCTGCATGGCTCTTCTTATGTCGCCGTCGGTCACTACGCCTGCTATCTTTCCGTCCTCTATCGCCACGGCTATGCCTTGCTTCGTCTTGCTTATCTCGATTATGGCGTCGCTTATCTTCGTGCTCTTGCTGACGATTGGCAGGTCGGACTTCACCATGTAGTCCTTGACCTTGGAGAGGAGTCTCTTGCCGAGGCTGCCTCCCGGGTGGTACATCGCGAAGTCGTTCTCGCTGAAGTTCCTTATCCTCACGAGCGCGCAAGCCAGTGCGTCGCCCATAGCCATAGTGGCGGTGGTGGATGACGTAGGTGCGAGGTTCAGAGGGTCGGCCTCTCTCTCCACCTTTATATTCAGGTGGTACTTCGAGTATCTGGCGAGCAGCGACTGCGGATTGCTTGATATTCCGATTATCGGAATGTTCCTGTTGATGAGCGAAGGCAGCACTCTGAGCAGCTCGTCGGTGTATCCTGAGTAGGATATGGCTATCACGACATCGCCCTTCGACACCATGCCGAGGTCGCCGTGGTAGGCGTCGAGCGGATTCAGGAAGAACGATGGCGTGCCTGTGCTGGCAAACGTAGCCGCGATTTTAGTGGCTATGTGTCCCGACTTTCCCACGCCCGTCACGATGCACTTGCCTTTGCACTCGTGAATCAAGTTCACCGCTCCGGCGAAGTCGTCGTCAATCCTGGACTCCATGTCCAGTATGGCTTTCGCTTCGTCTTTAAGGCATTGGATGCCGATTTCCTTTATTTCGTTGTTGTTCATGTTCTTTTAGCAGACTATGTTTACAATCTTTCCTGGTACTACGATTACTTTCTTCACTGCCTTTCCGTCGAGCTGCTTTGCGGTCTGCTCGTTGGCGAGTACTGTCTTTTCTATCTCGTCCTTGCTCATGTCGGTTGGCAGTTCGAGGTTGAATCTTACTTTGCCGTTGAATGAGATGGGGTACTTAACAGCGGACTCCTTCAGATACTCCTCGTTGTACTTAGGCCATGCGGCGTCGCACACACTTGTGTCGTGTCCCAGAGCGTGCCAGAGTTCCTCGGCTACGTGAGGCACGAATGGCGCCAGCAGCACGACGATAGGCTCGAGCACTGAACGCTTCTTGCATCCCTTCAGCTCATTCAGGCAAATCATGAATGCCGAAACGCTGGTGTTGAATGAGAAGTGCTCTATGTCCTCGCCGATTTTCTTTATAGTCTTGTGCAGTGTCTTGAGTTCTTCGGCTGTAGGCTGCTCGTCGCTGAGGTCGAGTTTGCCGTCGTTCCAGAAGAGGTTCCAGAGTTTCTTGATGAAACGGTTCACGCCGTCGATTCCCTTTGTGTCCCAAGGCTTCGACTGCTCGATAGGTCCGAGGAACATCTCGTACATACGCAATGTGTCGGCGCCGTATTTCTCCACAATCATGTCGGGGTTGACCACGTTGAACATCGACTTTGACATCTTCTCGATGGCCCATCCGCAGATGTACTTGCCGTCCTCGAGGATGAATTCGGCAGTGGCGAACTCTGGCTGCCATGCCTTGAACGCCTCGATGTCAAGCTGGTCGTTGTTGACTATGTTCACATCAACGTGTATAGGTGTCACGTCGTACTGGTCCTTCAGTCCGAGACTTACGAAAGTGTTTGTGTCCTTTATGCGATATACAAAGTTTGAACGGCCCTGTATCATGCCTTGGTTGATGAGCTTTTTGAATGGCTCTTCCTGGCAAACGATGCCGAGGTCGAACAGGAACTTGTTCCAGAAGCGGCTGTAGATGAGGTGACCTGTGGCATGCTCCGAGCCGCCGAGATACAAATCGACGTTCTGCCAATATCCGTTAGCCTCGTTGCTTACGAGCGCCTTGTCGTTGTGCGGGTCCATGTAGCGCAGATAGTATGCGCTTGAACCGGCGAAGCCTGGCATTGTGTTGAGCTCGAGCGGGAATATTGTCTTATTGTCGATGAGTTTTGTATCTACTATCTGAGCGTTCTTCTCGTCCCAAGCCCACTTCTGAGCGTGACCGAGAGGAGGCTCGCCTGTCTCGGTAGGCAGGAATTTGTCCACGTCTGGCAATTCGAGCGGAAGCTT